>JANXSU010000221.1 GCA_025356545.1 Comamonadaceae bacterium | reverse complement strand
CCAAGCCCTTGAGATACGTGCACAAGCAGCTATTAAAAGCGTAGCACATTGTGTATTTCCGGCGGTGGAAGTCGCTAACTTTGATGCGGTTCGGCAATTAGCGCACCAGACCGGTGACAGCTATGCGCTGGGCATTCACCCGCTGTACGTGGGGCGAGCGCAGGACGATGACTTGCAGCATTTGGATGCAGCCCTGCAGCAGTACCGTGATGACCCACACCTGGTGGCTGTGGGCGAAATTGGTTTGGACTTCTTTGTGCCTAAGCTCTGCGAGAGCCCAATGCGCGAACGTCAGGAGTATTTCTACCTGGAACAACTCAAGATCGCTCGCAAACACGAGCTGTCGGTGATCCTGCATGTGCGCCGCTCGGCTGATCGCCTGCTCAACGGCTTGCGCGAAGTGGCACTGAGCAACGGCCAAGCCCAACCCTGGCACGGCATTGCCCACGCCTTTAATGGTAGCGAGCAGCAGGCGCGTGAATTCATCAAGCTGGGTTTCAAGCTGGGCTTTGGCGGTGCGCTGACCTATGAGCGGGCTTTGCAGTTGCGCCGCCTAGCGACGACTTTGCCGTTGGAGTCCATCGTGCTGGAAACCGACGCGCCCGACATGCCGCCGCATTGGCTTTACAAGACGGCCGAACAGCGCGCGGGGGGTGAGCCGCAAGGGCGCAACGAGCCGGGTGAAGTGGCGCGCATTGGTGCGGTGTTGGCCGGTTTGCGCGGCATCTCCCCCGAGGCGCTGGCTGCTGCCACGACCCGCAATGCCATGGACGCCTTGCCGCGCATGGGGATAATGCCCTCATCTTGAAAAAACAATCCCTTATCCACCCCGAAGTTAATTTCTCCGATGAAGGTCCGGTGCGCCACCTGCACTTGGGAAGCCCCTGGATACAGGGCTCCATGCTTATGGATGCACCTACCGTGCTGGTGCACGAGTACATCCAGCGCATGATGGCCTGGCTCTTGTTTGTGGAGGCTGAAAGCGTGCCTAAACGGCAAGCCTTGCAGCTCGGCCTGGGCGCGGGCTCACTCACCAAGCACTGCCACAAGGTGCTGCGCATGAAGACCACCGCGATTGAGCTCAACCCGCAGGTGTTGCACGCTTGCCGGGGTTGGTTCAAATTGCCTGCGGACAACTCGCGCATCCAGGTCATCCTGGCCGATGCGTCGCAAGAGATTGCGCAGCCGCGCTGGTGGGGTACGGTGGATGCCTTGCAGGTCGATTTGTACGACGATGACGCGGCGGCCCCGGTGCTGGACAGCGCCGCGTTTTACGCTGATTGCCGACGGGTGTTGACCGATGAAGGCTGCATGACGGTCAACCTGTTTGGCCGCGCATCAAGCTTTGCCAAGAGCGTGGAGAAAATCAGCCAAGCCTTTGGCGCGGATGCGGTCTGGGCTTTCAAAGCCACGCGGGAGGGCAACACCGTGGTGCTGGCACAGCGCACCCCCTCGCGTCCCAAGCGCGCCGTGCTGGCCGAGCGGGCTGAAGTGATCCAGACCCGCTGGGGCCTGCCTGCCGTCAAATGGCTGCGCGGTTTCAAACCCACTGTGACTTTGTGACTTGAACGTTGCTATGAAAACCAAAACCGGTCATCCCACGCCCAACCCTGCAACGCACCAAGGCCCCATCGACTGGCGGCGGCTGGTGGAGTGGCTGCATCACGACGGGGTTATCTCGCTGGAAGAAGCGCAGCGCACGATAACCCGTTGTTCTCAAGCCGAAAGTGCGCAGCACCCGATGCTGCGTTTGGCTAGCGTGTCCATGCGTCGATCAAGTGATCAAAAACCACTGGACGTGGAGGCGCTTACCCAATGGTTAGCGCTGCGCGCGGGTTTGGATTACCTGCGCATTGACCCAATCAAAGTGGACGTGGGAAAGGTGGCTGATGTGATGAGTGCGGCTTACGCTGAGCGCCACCGTGTGTTACCAGTGCAGGTGACGCCTATCGAGGTGATTGTGGCGACGAGCGAGCCTTTTGTGACCGATTGGGTGAGTGAAGTGGAGCGTCAATCGCGCCGCAGTGTGCGCCGCGTTTTGGCCAATCCTCAGGATATTCAAAAATTCACAGCCGAATTTTTTGCATTGGCCAAGTCGGTGCGATCGGCCCAAAAATCAGGGTCTAGCTCAGGCGGGACCAGTTTTGAGCAGCTGGTGGAATTGGGCAAGAGCAATAAGCAATTGGACGCCAACGACCAGGGTGTGGTGCAGGTGGTGGATTGGTTATGGCAATATGCCTTTGATCAGCGCGCCAGTGACATTCACTTAGAGCCACGGCGTGAGCAAGGCGTGATTCGGTTTCGCATTGACGGTGTCTTGCATCCGGTGTACCAAATGCCCATGGGCGTGCTGACCGCGATGACGGCGCGCATCAAGCTGCTGGGTCGCATGGACGTGGTGGAAAAACGCCGCCCACAGGATGGCCGTATCAAGACGCGCAACCCGCGCGGTGATGAGGTAGAGATGCGCATCTCTACACTGCCCACCGCCTTTGGCGAAAAAATGGTGATGCGGATTTTTGACCCTGATAACGCGGTCAAGGATTTGGATGCGCTCGGTTTTATGCCGCACGATGCGCAGCGCTGGGAAACGTTGGTCAAGCGCCCGCATGGCATCATTTTGGTGACTGGCCCCACGGGTTCGGGCAAGACCACCACGCTGTATTCCACTTTGAAGCGGGTGGCTACTGAAGAGGTTAATGTGAGCACGGTGGAGGACCCGATCGAGATGATCGAGCCGTCGTTCAATCAGACACAAGTGCAGCCGCAGCTCGACTTCAATTTTGCCGAAGGATTGCGCGCGCTTATGCGGCAAGACCCGGACATCATCATGGTGGGTGAGATTCGTGATTTGCAGACTGCGGAGATGGCGGTACAGGCTGCGCTCACAGGACATCTAGTGTTCAGCACTTTGCATACAAACGACGCCCCCTCCGCCATTACTCGTCTTATGGAGTTGGGTATCCCACCTTACCTGATCAACGCTACTGTGTTGGGCGTACTGGCGCAGCGCCTAGTTCGTACTTTGTGCTCGCAGTGCAAAGTACGCGACGAGGCCGCTACGCGCGAGGCTTTGACCGAGGTTGTCAAGCCGTGGCAAATTAATGGTGATTACAAACCTTATAAGCCAGTGGGATGCGTGGATTGCCGTATGACGGGTTTCATGGGGCGGATGGGCTTGTATGAACTGCTTGTGGTGAGTGAGGCCTTCAAAGATAAGGTTAGCCGAGAGCCTAATATTGATGCACTGCGTCGGCAGGCGGTGAACGATGGCATGCGTCCACTTCGCCTTGCAGGCACCTTACGTGTGGCCGAAGGTTTGACCGTGATGTCTGAGGTGCTGACCTCTACACCGCCCTTATAGGTGTAATCCACATGTCAGGAAGTGCCGTTTTCAGTGCAGAATCCAGCGTTCGACTATCGTTCTATAGGAGATTTTTGTGAATATCAAGAGTCAAAAAGACTTTTTCTCCGGGCTCATGTTCGTGGGTATCGGCGTTGCTTTCGTCTGGGGTGCCGCCACCTACAACGTGGGTACTGGTGCGCGCATGGGGCCGGGTTACTTCCCGCTGGTGCTGGGGGGGTTGCTGGCTATTCTGGGTGCCGCCATCACCTTTAATTCCCTGGTGATCGAGACCGAGGATGGTGACAAAATCGGTGCATTTGCCTGGAAACCGGTGACTTTCATTATTTTGGCCAACGTGTTGTTCGGGGTCATGATTGGCGGTCTGCCAAGCATCAAGCTGCCCCCGATGGGCATGATCGCCGGCATTTATGCCTTGACCTTTGTGGCCAGTCTGGCGGGTGATGAATTTAAGGCCAAAGAGTGCTTCGTCTTGGCTACGATTTTGTCGATTGGCAGCTACCTGGCGTTCATCATGCTGCTTAAATTGCAGTTCCCCGTGTGGCCAGCTTTCATTACGGGTTAAGGACTCAACATCATGGATCTGATTAACAATCTTTCTCTCGGTTTTAGCGTTGCGTTCACGCTGCAAAACCTGGCTTATTGCCTCATTGGCTGCGTCTTGGGAACCTTGATCGGCGTGTTGCCGGGCATTGGCCCGGTGGCCACCATCGCCATGTTGCTGCCTGCCACTTACGCTTTACCGCCTGTGGCTGCACTGATCATGTTGGCCGGCATCTACTACGGCGCCCAGTACGGTGGCTCCACCACCGCCATTTTGGTGAATTTGCCGGGCGAGTCCTCATCGGTGGTGACCGTGATCGACGGCTACCAGATGGCGCGACAGGGTCGAGCGGGACCGGCCTTGGCCGCTGCCGGTATCGGCTCTTTCTTTGCCGGTTGCGTCGGCACCTTGATCCTGGCGGCCTTTGCGGCACCGCTGACCGAAGTGGCCTTCAAGTTCGGCCCGGCTGAGTACTTCTCCCTCATGGTGCTGGGTTTGATTGGTGCAGTGGTGTTGGCTTCGGGCTCTTTGCTCAAGGCGATTGCCATGATTGTGCTGGGCCTGTTGTTGGGTCTGGTGGGTACCGACGTGAACTCCGGCGTAGCGCGCTTTAGCTTCGATATCCCTGAGTTGACCGATGGCATTGGCTTCGTTGTGATAGCTATGGGTGTGTTCGGCTATGGCGAGATCATCAGCAACCTGTCGCGTCATGAAGATGACCGCGAGGTCTTCACCGGCAAGGTCACAGGCCTGATGCCCACCAAGGAAGACTTCCGCAACATGGTGCCTGCTATTTTGCGTGGTACGGCTCTCGGCTCCATGCTGGGTATCTTGCCTGGCGGCGGCGCGCTGCTGGCGGCTTTTGCGGCTTACACGGTTGAGAAGAAAACCAAACTGCGTCCCGGTGAAGTGCCTTTCGGTAAAGGCAATATCCGTGGTGTGGCGGCGCCTGAGTCGGCCAATAACGCCGGTTCACAAACCTCCTTCATCCCCTTGCTGACGCTGGGCATACCGCCCAACGCCGTGATGGCCTTGATGGTGGGTGCCATGACCATTCACAACATCCAGCCTGGCCCTCAGGTGATGACGAGTAACCCTGAGCTGTTCTGGGGCTTGATTGCGTCGATGTGGATTGGCAACGCGATGCTGGTGATTCTGAACTTGCCGCTGATCGGCATGTGGATCAAACTGCTGACCATTCCTTACCGCTGGTTGTTTCCGGCCATCGTGTTGTTCTGTGCGATTGGTGTGTACTCCACCAACAACAACACCTTTGACATCTGGATGGTGGCCATCTTTGGTGTGATCGGTTATCTGTTCATCAAACTCGGTACCGAGCCAGCACCTTTGCTGCTGGGCTTCATTCTGGGCCCCATGATGGAAGAGAATCTGCGCCGGGCCTTGCTGCTGTCGCGTGGTGATTGGCTGACGTTTGTCACCCGTCCGCTGTCGGCTGGCTTGCTGGCTGCCGCCCTGCTGCTGCTGGTCATCGTGCTCTTGCCTGCGGTGAAGTCCAAGCGAGAGGAAGCTTTTGTGGAAGAGTGATTTTCACGTAGGCTGATCAAAAGGCACCTTCGGGTGCCTTTTTTCTGTCAAACGCATGCCGCACAATAGTGGCATGAGAACATCATGCAATTGAACCAACATCCATCGCAACACCCCCAAAGGGTGGCGCTGCACAATGAAATCCATGCGCGGCCACCGGAGGCGATGCCTGTGCCGCTGGCCATTTCGCACGTCGTCATGTTGTGCGACGCGGCACAGCGCGAGGCGAGTCGCGCGCATGTGGCTGCTTTGCTGCGGGACCACCATCTGTCCTTGCCTGATGCGGCAACGATTCACTTGCGGGTGGATGTGGGCGCATTTCGCCTGCGCTGGGAGTTGCACACCGAGTTTGTCACCTGGACTTTTATGCGACCGGTCTCCAATGATGGGATTGAGCAACGCGTGCCCGATCCGGCCGTGGACGCCGTACCGCAGACCTGGTTTGCGGGCTTGCCTGGCCAGTGCCTGAGCAGCCTGCATTTGTGGGCATTGCCAGCGTTGGCAACGGCGAGAGGGGGTGTCTTGGTCAAGCACATGTTGGCTGAGGACGCTTTGATCGCATCCAATGTGGCGGGCGATGTGGCCGAGGTGTACACGGACTTTGCCATTCAAGCGGATGGGTTTTCGCGCATGCTTTTGTTTGTGGGTGACATGACACCGCGCCGTCTCGGTCGCTTGGTGCAGCGCTTGCTTGAGATTGAAACCTACCGCATGGCGGCTTTGCTGAGTTTACCTCTGGCACGCGGGGCTTCGGCCGTGCTGGCCACGGCTGAGCGCAAGCTGGCCGATCTGGCAGAAGCCATCCGCAGCGCTAACCGCAACGAAGAGCCTCAACTGTTGGACCGGTTGATGCAGCTGGCCGGGCAGGTTGAGAGCCAGCATGCGGCAACGCACTCCCGGTTTTCTGCCTCCATGGCTTACTTTGAGCTGGTGGACAAGCGCATCGCTGAAATTGCCGAGACGCGTTTGCCCGGTATGCAGACGATTCGTGAGTTCATGGATCGGCGTCTTTCACCCGCGCGCAGCACCTGCGAGTGGGCAACCCGGCGGCAAGACGCGCTTTCGCAGCGGGTCTCGCGCATCAGTAGTTTGCTGCGCACGCGGGTGGAAATTGTGCAAGAGCAAAGCAGCCAAGCCTTGCTGGCTACCATGAATCAACGCCAAGACATGCAGCTCAAATTGCAAACGACGGTAGAGGGCTTGTCTGTGGCGGCCATCACCTATTATGTGGTGGGGCTGATTGCGTACTTGGCCAAAGGGGCGCACAGCCTGGGCTGGCCTTGGAGTGCGGAAAGTACATCGGCGGTGGCCGTGCCGCTGGTGGCACTCAGTGTGTGGTGGTCGCTGCGGAAATTGCACCAAAAAATTGTGGGGCAAAAAGAGTGAGAGGAATGAAGCGTCTTCTGAGTCTGTGGCTCGTTTGTGGGGTCGTGACCTTGCCCGTTGGTGCACAGAGTTATCCCACCAAACCTGTGCGACTGCTGGTGCCCTTCCCGGCGGGTGGCGGCACGGACATCTTGTCGCGTGCCTTGGCGCAAAAACTGGCCGACAAAATGGGCCAATCGGTGGTGGTGGAAAACCGGCCCGGTGCGGGTGGCACCATCGGTGCCGAGGCTGGTGCCAAGGCCGCGCCCGATGGCTACACGCTGCTGCTCACCACGTCGAGCACGCACAGCATCGGCCCGGCTATCAATCCACGAATCCCCTACAACGTTGAGACCGATTTCACGCCTATCGTTTACGTGGCCAACTCACCGCAGATCATTCTGGTGCCTGTGAATTCACGCGCCAAAACCCTGCGCGAGTTCATTGACTATGCGCGTCAGAACCCGGGGCGTTTGAATTACGCGTCCAGCGGCAATGGCACCATCTCCAACCTCGCCACCGAGGTTTTCAAGGCCCAATCCGGCACATTCCTTGTGCACATACCCTACCGTGGCACCGGGCTATCCATCACCGACCTGGTCAGCGGCAAAGTGGACGTGCTGTTCGATTCCCTGGTCAGTGGCATGCCGCATGTGAAGGATGGCAAATTACGCGCATTGGCCGTGACCAGCCCCAAGCGAAGTGCGCTGGCACCGGAGATGCCGACCGTGGCTGAACTTCTGCCTGGTTTCGAATCTGTGACTTGGTTCGGCATCTATGGACCGCGTGGCTTGCCCGCTGACATCGTGGCGCGTGTTAACCAAGCGGTGAATGCTGCATTGGCAGATTCTGACCTTAAGGATCGCTTTGCCCGTTTGGGTGCGGAACCCACTGGCGGCACACCCGAAGCTTTTGCTGCAACGGTGAAGGCGGAGTCGGCCAAGTGGAAAAAAATCATTGCGGAACGAAAAATAACCTCAAACTGAACAGGAGCCTCCATATGAAATTCAACTACGCCAACCCCTACGCCAGCACCCGTTTGCCGGTCTTTGCCCGCAACGTGGTGTCCACCTCTCACCCGCTGGCCTCGCAGGCCGGCTTGCGTATGTTGTGGAAGGGCGGTAATGCGGTGGATGCCGCTATTGCTGCTGCTGCGGTGCTCACCATCTGTGAGCCCGTGAGCAATGGCTTGGGCAGCGATGCGTTCGGCATTGTGTGGGACGGCAAGGAACTTCATGGCCTCAACGCCTCAGGTCGCGCACCGCAGAGCTGGACGCCTGAATATTTCAAGCGCAAGTATGGCGACAGCGCGACTGCACCGCCGAAGCGGGGCTTTGATTCCGTCACCGTGCCCGGCGCGGTGGCCAGTTGGGTGGCGATGAGTGAGCGCTTTGGCAAGTTGCCCTTTGCCGACCTGATGGAGCCGGCCATCGAGATCGCTGAGCGTGGCTATTTGTTGCCGGTGGTGGTGCAGGAAAAGTGGGCGGCCGCGACCGATGAGATGAAGTCGCTCCCCGGGTTTGCACAAAATTTCTTGCCCTGGGGGCGTGCACCAGAAGTGGGTGAGTTGTTCCAGTTCAAGGCCGCGGCGCGCGGCTTGCGTGCCATCGCGCAAACTAAAGGCCAAGCCTTTTACGGTGGTGAAATCGCACACGCGCTTGAAAAATTCTCTACCGCCAACAACGGTAGCCTCAAGGCGAGTGACTTTGCTACTTATCAGCCGGAGTGGGTCAAACCGATTGGCAAAAACTATCGGGGCTACACCCTGCATGAAATTCCGCCTAATGGGCAAGGCATTGCGGCCTTGATCGCCCTGGGAATTTTAGACAAGTTTGACCTGGGCGCGCTGGCGGTGGACGGTGTGGACTCCCAGCACCTGCAGATTGAAGCCATGAAGTTGGCTTTTGCCGATGTGTACCGCTATGTGGCCGAACCCGCGAGCATGGAAATCACGGTCGAGCAAATGCTTGACGACACCTACCTGGCCTCGCGCGCCAAACTCATTGACATGAAACGGGCGCAAGATTTTGGCGCGGGCAATCCGGTCAAGGGCGGCACCATCTACTTGAGTACGGCGGATGAAAACGGCATGATGGTCAGCTTCATTCAGAGCAACTACATGGGTTTTGGCTCGGGCTGCGTGGAGCCCACGTTTGGCGTCAGCCTGCAAAACCGGGGGCATGCGTTCAGCCTGGACCCGGCGGCCCAGAACCCGGCCAATCTGGTGGCACCGGGCAAGCGCCCCTTCCACACCATCATCCCCGCTTTTTTGACCAAAGACGGTCAACCAGTGATGAGTTACGGCGTCATGGGGGCCAATATGCAGCCTCAGGGCCACGTGCAGACCCTGGTGCGCATGCTGGACTACGGGCAAAACCCGCAGGCCGCATGCGATGCGCCACGCTGGCGCTACAACGAGGGTTTGGAGATCAATGTGGAAGCCAATATGGCAGCGCCCACCGTGCAGGGATTGGCTGAACTCGGGCACCGCATGGAGGTGATCACCGACTCTTACCAAGACTTTGGTGCAGGCCAGTTCATTTGGCGTGCGGGAGACCCCAAGGTGGAGGGCTATGTGGTGGCCAGTGACCCGCGTCGGGACGGTTTGGCGGCAGGATTCTAGGCTATATTTTCTATGAGTTCCAATGTCAAAAGTTCATGATGCCCTTGTAAATGTTGAACAATCAGCTCCTAAAAATATAGCAACTGGGGTGCTTCTGGCGGCTCTGGGTGCCATTGCATTCAGTGGTAAGGCGATCATCGTCAAGCTGGCCTATCGCTACCAAGTGGATGCGGTCACGCTCATCATGTACCGCATGCTGTTTGCCTTACCGTTGTTCATAGGAATGGCTTGGTGGGGAACTTATCGTCAGGGCGACGGTGTGCGTTTAGCACTCACGCGGCGCGACATGGCTGGTATTTTTGGTTTGGGTTTTAGTGGTTATTACCTTGCTAGTTTTCTCGATTTTGCTGGGCTTCAATACATTAGCGCATCTCTTGAGCGGTTGATTCTCTACACCACCCCCACACTCGTGATGGGTCTCGGATGGCTAATGTATGGTCGATCCATTCAGCGCATGCAGCTATGGGGCATGGTTATTAGTTATCTGGGTGTCGTTCTTGTTTTCGGTCATGAGGTGCGCTTAGAGGGCGGGGGGGTAGCCTTGGGTGCGTTTTTGGTGTTTTTGAGTGCCGTCAGTTACGCGATTTACCTAAGTTATAGCGGCGAACTCGTCAAGCGATTAGGGGCACTAAAATTGGTTGGCATGGCAACTACTGTAGCCTGCCTATTGTGCATTCTTCAATTTGTTTTATTGCGCCCCATGAATTGGAGTGCATTCCAAGTGGCGCCTGAAGTGATCTGGCTGTCTTTGCTTAATGCGATTGCTTGCACTGCAGTGCCCGTGTTGCTCGTGATGATGGCCATTGAACGTATTGGTGCTGGGGCTACAGCGCAGACCGGCATGGTAGGTCCGATAGCCACTATTTTGATGGGTGTTTGGATTTTGGGTGAACCTTTTACGATCTGGGTGGGGTTCGGAACTGCGCTGGTAGTCGTTGGAATTCTTGTTTTTAGCCATGCAAGCAGTTAGCACGCACTCTGAAAATCTCAGCCGTTGATCTAGGTAGTGGACAAAATGAGACAAATATTTCTTATAATGTGAATTATTGCGCAGAGCCCGGATATAAAAATACCAATCTTTTTGGTAAATAACTTACATTCTCGTAACAAGAAATAGGCGACAGCATTGATACATTTACCTACACGTGACTTGATCAAAGCACAGTTAACCACTCCTTTTCGATACTGCGGACTGATTTTCGCGCTATTGGCGGGTTGTATTTGCGTGCCGCTGACGGGTATGGCGCAAACTAAAAATCTACCCAGCCCAGCCTTTGACCTCTACAAAGAAGCCAAATACGATGCCGCAGCGACTCGTGGTTTGTCTGATTTATTGGTGCAGCCCTGGAACCATGAGTTGCGACTCTTGGTTGCTGATAGTTTGCACCGTATTGGTAAAGTTGCAGATGCCAAAATTCAGTTAGAGACTTTGGATGGAACCAGTGTGGCCAAGGAGGCCAAAAGTCGACTGAGCGCACTGGACAAGCCTGTAATCAATCTGGTTGCTAATAATCCTGCCTCTGCCTCTGCCTCTGCGCCAGCGCCAGCGCCAGTCGTTGTGGTCACACCGATAGTCATACCTGTACTCGTTCCTGAGTCGTCCCCCGTCGCTGTATTGCCAACCCAGATTGTGGCTCCTGCACCACTGCCGGTGGCTACGATTGTCCCCACTCCTGCCTTAGCAAATACTCCTAGTCGATCGCCTGTCTCCGTACCTATTGCGATAAGCAATCAATCAGTGATGATGCCTTCTGGAGGGCTACTTCAACTGGCCCCATTTCAATATATTCCTCCTGCGGGGGCACGTTTGCCCGAACAGGCGGAGCAGCCGAAACGTAGCCCAGAATACCAGCGGCTTGTGGATCTGAACGCGGCGGATGACTACCAAGCTCTAGGAACAGAAGGACTGGTCTTGCAGGCAAAAGGCGGCATGGATGATGAGTTGAAGTTGATATTTGCTAACAGTCTTGCGTGGACAGGTCGTTTGCCGGAAGCAAGGCAAACCTATCAAAGTTTGACAACGGGAAACTTGGCTAAAGAAGCGAACATTGGCCTCGCCAACATAGATCGTTGGTTGGGCTACGATCACCGAGCTGCACCCGTTTACCGCTCGGTGTTATCGACTGACCCGGAGAATGCTGATGCCTTGCTCGGGCTTGAATTGACATCGCGTGAACTCAGTCCGCGCACGATTTTGAGCTATGGTGGCACTAGTGACTCTTCAGATCTTTACACGCGTTCCTATGCGGTCAATCATAGGTGGCGAGATAGTAGCGGTGCGAACATCATGGAAGTGGAAACCAGTCGATTTAAGGGTAGTTTGCCCGGGTTAGAGGTTGAGCAAAAAGACGCAACCTTCCGCTACAAAGCGCTGGAGATGGAGTACAGGCCGAGTTTTGAGGTTAGCACGATAGGTAATGCCGTGTACGGTGGCGTGGGTGTTTCTTTAGGGGAGCGCCCGGTCTTGGTCGAAGCTGGGCTCGTTAACTGGGGTCGTTTCACAAGCCATCCGAACGCATTAGCTGCCAATTTGTCGGCCTCACATCTGGGGCTACAAGTCCCACACGATTTCAGTTTTGGCAAGCTGGTGGGGCGAGTTGATGCCTATGGGGTCTCGGACGGAAACACTATTTTGACCAGTAGCCTACGCCTGTTTCCCCGGAGGCGACCTTTAGGATCACATTTTAAGCCGCTTTTGAGTATAGATACGCGCGATGCCAAATTCAACACGATCAATTATTGGTCACCCGCTCAAGGTAATGGCTCCGTGAGTGCCGGACTGCTTGGCGAGTGGGGCAGTGATAGCTGGAACCTTTATGTGTCGGGGCAACTCGGAACAGCTTTATACGGAGATGCGGGAAATAGCTGGAGTTGGACAGCGGGTGGCAAGCGTTGGCTTACAGGCGATATTGCCATCAGTTTAAATTTGTGGAGTATGTTTGGTCAACGTGACAATTCGATTTATCGCGCAAACTCATTCTCTATTAATTTGGAAAAATTATGGAGATAAAAAAGCTCATCAGAATTTTGATAGCTACCGCAATTATCAGCGGCATGATCTATCTATTGATCATGAGCTATCAGAATGTGCTTGAAACGCAGGGTTCTTTTTCGTTGTTACTTGAAAGTTATGTGCTGACAATCACCAGCACGTACCTGCTGATTTTTCTTGGTTTGCTTGTGATTCGATACGCGGTACTGATTCTTTACTCCTTCATGGAGCATTTTGAAGTGATCAAGCGTGGTTACCCGCGGTACGTAGAGCGTGC
>JANXSU010000268.1 GCA_025356545.1 Comamonadaceae bacterium | reverse complement strand
CGCAGCCGTACTTGGTGCCCGTCATGCCCAGCACCTCGCGCAGGGTCCACAGCAGGGGCATTTCGGGTTCTACATCCAGGGCGTGGTCTTTTCCGTTGACGTTGAGTTTGATCATGGGTCTGTCCTTGAGAAAAAAAGGGAGAAAGCAGGTCGGCTGAGCGAAGCAAAGTGATTTATATAACGTTCCCGCTCACTTACCCATCCGTCAATACCCTAAGGTCGTGGCTCGTGGAATATGCCCTGTGGATATGACTCACGAGGAGGGCTTCGTGCACAATCCCACACCATGCTCATCCATCCCCAAATTGACCCTGTCGCCCTGCAACTTGGCCCCTTGGCCATTCATTGGTATGGACTGACTTATTTGGCCGCGTTTGGCCTCTTCATGCTGCTGGGCGTGCAGCGCTTAAAACATCAACCGTTTGCATCCATCACCGGGCCAGGCGCGTGGAGTCGGCGTGATGTTGAAGACATCTTGTTCATGGGTGTGATGGGGGTGGTGGTGGGTGGGCGCGTGGGCTATTGCCTGTTTTACAAGCCGGGCTATTACCTGAGTCACCCGCTTGAGATTTTGGCGGTGTGGCAGGGCGGCATGAGCTTTCATGGTGGCCTGCTGGGTGTGATTGTTGCGATGATTTGGTTTGCCTACACGCGCCAACGGCATTGGCTGCAAGTCACCGACTTTATCGCCCCCTGTGTGCCCACGGGGCTGGCCGCAGGGCGGGTGGGCAACTTTATCAACGGCGAGCTCTGGGGGCGCTTGGCTGCGCCTGATCTGCCCTGGGGTATGGTTTTCCCCTACAGCGGGACCCTGTTGCCGCGCCACCCTTCACAGGTGTACCAGTTTTTGCTGGAAGGCCTCTTGCTATTTGTGCTGCTGTGGCTGTATGCCCGCCATCCGCGCAAGCGGGGGCAGGTGTCTGCCGCTTTCTTGACGGGTTACGGTGTGTTTCGTTTTACCGCAGAGTACTTTCGCGAGCCCGATAGCCACCTAGGCCTACTGGCTCTGAACATGAGTATGGGGCAGTGGTTGTGCGTGCCCATGGTGTTGGGCGGGCTGGCCCTGTGGGTGTGGGCCAACCGTCAGAGCAAGGCAGCCACTGACTTGGCGTGAACGACCTCACCATGAACAAATTTTTCATGGTTGGCCTCGACCTGGCCCAGGTCATACAGGTAGTTGACCATCAGTCCGAAGGACTGTTTGAGGCCCTTGCGTGAGGGGTCGCCCAGCAGGTTGATGCGCTCCAGCCGTGCCCCGTTGTCCAGGTGAAAACGTGCCACAGGGTCGGCCCCGCTCAAGATGGACTGATGCGCCAGGTAGGCGCTGCAAAGCCTCATCAGTGCAGCTTGCTGGTCTTTGGATAAGCCGCGTTGCAGCGTGGCATTGGCCAGGGTGGACAGGTCACCCTTAGTGGCTTTGAGTAGCTCTTCTTTGGCTTCGCTCAGGCGCAGCCCCAAGCCACGCTTTTTGCCATGGAGGTGATGAAAGTCTGTGGTGGCCTGTAGCCAAGCCGAAAAACCAGGGATGGGCGACAGGGTGCAAAAGGTCTTGATCTGAGGCAGTTCTTTGTGCAACTCCTCGGCCACGCGCTTGATCAAAAAATTGCCCATGGATACGCCGCGCAAGCCCGGCTGGCAATTGCTGATGGAGTAAAAGGTAGCCACTTTGAATTGATCAGGTGTCAAGGGTTTGGACTGTTTGTCGATCAGCGGTGTGATGCAGTTGGGCATCTCAGGCACCAGCGCCACTTCTACAAAGATCAGAGGTTCATTAGGCAACTGCGGATGGAAGAACGCGAAACAGCGGCGATCAGGAGCTAAGCGGCGACGCAGATCGTCCCAGCCATCAATGGCATGCACGGCTTCGTGCTCAATGAGCTTTTCGAGCAGTCTGGCGGGTGAATTCCAATCGACTTTTTGTAACTCTAAAAAGCCAGGGTTGAACCAACTAGAGAGCAGGTGCAGCAAATCATCTTCGAGCGAGCCTAGCTCGGGGTTGGCTTTGAGGTTTCGCAACAGCGTGCTGCGCATGGAGACAATTTCCGCCGTGCCGCCCGGTGTGCGGTTGATGCGTCGAAACAGCTCTTGGCGGGGAGGCTCAGACACCTCAATGAGTTGTTTAAGGTGCTCAGCTGATTGATCTTTGGCGTAAGCCTGGGCGGCGCTGAGGACGGCATCCGGGCTGGGGGCAAAATCACGGACCAAGCGCAAGAAAAATTCGATGAGTTTGTCTTCTGGCAGGTGCTTGAAATGCTCGATCAACTGATGGGCAATGACAACGCTGTTGGCCTGACCGCGCTCGGACATGAGCACCTTGCAATCCTCCATCAAAGTGCTTAAAGCACGCTTATTCGAGGCTTTTTTCACAACTTTCTTCAGACCGTCCAGCATGTTTTCCCTTTGGATGTAAGTTATTTACCTTTAAGTGTCGGCAAATGCAGTCTTCACTACGGCATCTATTGTCTTATATTTGGCTCGGTATTTTTTCACTCAATCGCGAGAATTTTGGTGGCAATCATGTCCAAAGCGGGGCGCGCATTGCCTTGCTTGTCGGTCCACACCTTGGGGGTGAGCGACCCCGACACGGCCAAAGCATCGCCATCGTCCAGCGCCAAGAGTGCGCTGCTGGCCTCTGTGCTGAAGGTGATGACGTTGACGATGATGTGATCTGTCTCGCTCGTGCTCGCCTTGACTTTGGCCAAGGTGAAGTTGCTGCCATTTTTGCCCTGACGGGTTTCCGCCAAGCCGACCAGGTGGCCAGAAATCAGACCTTCAATCATGTGGGGCTCCTGGCGGGTGAGGTTGGGCTGGCGATATTGCACTCGCGCCGTAGCAGGGCCAGCGCATCCGCAGTGGCTTGGGGTTTGTCGCTGCGCAGCACGGGCTCGGCGTCGGTGATGAAGCTGTCCCACAGGTGCAGGTAGTCGCTCTGGAGTTGTGCTGGGGCGTGCTGCACGACAAATTGCCGGGGCAACTCGGCATCCAGGCCAGATCTTTGAATTTTCTTGACTAAGCTGGACGCCAATTTTTCGCTCAACAACGTGGCATGGCTGCCGCCTGTGGCAATGCGTAGGAACAGGGTGAGCAGCGAGCTGTCATCGCTGTGGCCGCCCGTGGCCTTGTCCCACACCGCCGAGTTGCTGCGCTCAAAATGTTCCAGTTCAGCCAGCGGGTCTTCGCTCCAAAAATACCGGCCCATGAAGGCGGGGGTCTGGGTGAACAGGCGGCGCACGGGCAAGCTCGTGTCCAAGATGCGCGGCAGATCTGCCACCACAGAGGCGCAAACCGTCTGCACCACCTCACGCCATTCGGCAGGCAGGTCTTTGGGTAGGGCCAACGGCACAGTCGCAGCCACAGCCGGTGAGCTGCCGGGGAATTTTTTGCGCAGGCCGAGCACCATTTTTTCAAAGCTTAACCAGTCGGGCAGGCTGCTGCGCTTGCACAGGCGGACGAGCAGTGCGGTGCGGATCACCGCCTCTGCGTCTGTGCCTGCGGCCTCGAGTTCACTGGCGTCCACCTCAAACTGCTCTGCCATCCAGACGGCAGCCTCGACCAGGAGGGTGATCTGCGCACGCGCGGTGAGTTCTGCGTGGTAGTCGGGCAAGCTGCGCAGGGCCCACTTGGCCAGCAGGGGGATGTGTTCGTCTTGAAAACCGGCGCGCTCATGCAGGCCAAAGTGGCTGCTCTGGGGCAAAGCGATCAAAGCCTTGAGCATGTCGGAGCCTCCCTTGGAGCGCGATAGCAAGCTGTTGTCGCGCAAGGCTTGGGCGGCTTTGTGTAAGTCGCCCGCAGTAGATTCCTCTAAGTGCAGGCTAATGAGGTTGACCATGCGGTCTTTGGCCCGCTCTAAGTCGGGGCGCAAATACTCGGTGCCAAAGTAGCGTGCAATTTGCACCATGCCTTTGGGCGCCTC
>JANXSU010000260.1 GCA_025356545.1 Comamonadaceae bacterium | reverse complement strand
TCCAGCTTGAATTGGTGGGATTTTCCAGGCTTGGCATTGACCCGTTAACAACTTTGAAAAACAACATTCCTCGCTACCAAACCCTGCGTGAGCAGGTGAGTCCGCCTAGCCGCTTCAGCAATTACGAGTGACCCCTATGACTTCTCGCCTTTTGGCTCCTGCAACCGCTTGTTTTATCGCACTGACCTTCACGTTTGCCGCAGGTCAGACTCAGGCTCAAGCGCTCAAGCCCTCTAACAGTCTGACACTGCCACAGTTGCCTTCGCCGAAAACAACGCCCGGCGTACGTCAAGCAGATTTCATCGTGGCCATCGTCAATACCGACCCCATTACCAACACCCAAGTGCAAATGGAGGTGCGACGCACCTTGCAGCAGTTGGCGTCGCAAGGGCAATCTGCTCCAAATGCACGTGAAATTACTGCCCAAGTTCTGGATCGACTCATCATGGAGCAGGTGCAGCTGAACCAGGCCAGTGAAACCGGTATCAAAGTGGAGGCGACTTCTATAGACCAGGCGGTTCAGACCGTGATGAGGCAAAACAAAGTGGATCTGCCCGAGCTTAAAAGTCGCTTGGCCAAAGACGGCATTGAGTTCACCCAGTTTCGCAATCAGTTACGCGATCAACTCACGCTGACCCGCTTGCGTGAGCGTGATGTGGAGCCCCGCGTCAAGATCAGCGACCCAGAGGTCGATCAGTACATCAAGGAGCAACAAGACATCAGCAGCAACCCCGCGAATGTGCAGCTCAATCTGGCCCATATCCTGATTGCGGTGCCCGAAGCGGCCACCTCGGCGGAACAAGTCAGCTTGCAAGCCAAAGCACAAGCAGCGATGACCCGCGCGCGCGCAGGCGAAGACTTTGCGACCCTGGCACGAGAGTTCTCAAGTGCGCCAGACCGCGCCAACGGGGGGCAGCTCGGTCTGCGGACAGCCGACCGTTATCCGCCCTTGTTTTTAGAAGCCACTCACAATTTGAGCGTAGGCGCACTCTCCGGGCTGATTCGCTCTGGCGCGGGTTGGCACATCCTCAAGGTCTTGGAGAAGCGCGCGGCTGGTTTGCCGCCCGCCTTTGTCGCGCAAAACCGGTCGCGCCACATCCTTCTGAGTCTGAGCCCCCAGTTCGGTGAGGCCGCTGCGGTCGAGAAGCTCAATGACTTTAAAAAGCGCATTCAAACCGGTCAGAGTGACTTTGCCACACTGGCGCGTGAGAACTCTCAAGACGGCAGTGCCGCGCAAGGGGGTGACTTGGGCTGGGCCAATCCGGGTCAGTTTGTGTCCGAGTTCGAAACGGCCATCCAATCGCTTGCAGTCGGAGAAGTAAGTGCCCCTTTGATTTCGCGTTTTGGTGTTCATTTGATCCAGTTAATGGAGCGACGTAACGCACCTTTGGGCGAACGTGAGCAACGTGAGATGGTGCGCGGCATGCTGCGCGAGAAAAAACTGGACGAAACCTATACCTCTTGGGCTCGAGACTTACGGGCACGCGCCTACGTGGAACTGCGCGATCCTCCACAATGAAAATATATCGCCCCCACGGTCGCCCACTGCGTGTGGCTCCCTGCCCCCCAAGGGGGCCGTGCCTTGCTTGGGACGGCCCGGCGCGGCGGCTTGCCCCCACGGCCCCGCTGAACGCATGAAGCACATCCCGCGCAAGCGTTTCGGACAGCACTTTCTGGCCGACCGCAGCATCATTGAGGACATTGTTCAGGCGATCAACCCACTGCCGGGGCAGGTGATGGTTGAGATTGGCCCGGGTTTGGCCGCGCTCACCCAGCCGCTGGTCGAGCGTTTGGGGCGACTCATTGTGATTGAGTTGGATCGGGATCTGGCCTTGCGTTTGCGCAGTCATTCCCAGCTTGAAGTGATTGAGTCCGATGTCCTGAAAGTGAATTTCGCACACGTGGCACAAACGCAAGAGGCTACCAAACTTAGAGTGGTTGGCAATTTGCCCTACAACATCTCCACCCCCATCCTGTTTCACCTGCTTGAGTTTGTGGACGTGATTGAGGATCAGCACTTCATGCTGCAAAAAGAGGTGATTGACCGCATGGTGGCCAAGCCCTCAACGTCCGACTATGGGCGACTGAGTGTGATGCTGCAATGGCGCTACGCCATGGAGAACGTGCTGTTCGTCCCGCCCGAGAGCTTCGATCCGCCACCCCGTGTGAACAGTGCGGTGGTGCGCATGGTGCCCCGCTTTGACCCCGCAGCGGTGAATGTCAAACGCTTGAGTGAAATCGTTCAGGTGGCGTTCAGCCAGAGACGCAAACTGTTGCGCCATACCCTGGGTCGTTGGCTCGAAGAAAAGCAAATGGGTGGCACGTTTGATGTTCAACGCCGGGCCGAGGAAGTCCCGGTGGAGGAGTACATTGCACTGGCCTTGCGCGCTTAAAAACCGCAGTAAAAAGCCCGCACTTGGCGGGCTTTTTGGTTTGAGGGTAATACCGCTCTAGGCTGCGGCTAACCAATAGCCTGCGTTAAACGGGCTGCTCATGCGCAGCGCCAGGGGCGATACGTCGAGCAGTTTGTCCGTGGGCATTTTTTCGCCCGCTTCATCACCTATCGAAATGCCGGAGGTCAAGGAATCGCTGGTGGATCCGCTTGCTTTTGCCTCGTTCGCCCGTTCTGCTTGGCTGGTGTGTGCAGAACGGGCTACGGAAAAGAATAGAAGCACCTGAAGGGTATCTTTCGGTCCCCCCAGTAGTCTGCGGCGTCGCGGAAGATATCGAGCAACTGCTCACGCGCCTCTTTGTCAAATTTGGCATTGGCCGGAATGTGTTCCAACACCACAATAAAGCCCGGCTGGGGGCCGGATTTGTGCAGCGGGTCGGTCAGGCAGTCGTACAAGGCGTCAAAATTCTTGCCCACGTTGGCGGGCAGTTTGAACTGCTGGGCCAAGAGGTCCAGCACGTCTTGCTTGGTTTGCGCATTGGCCAGATTGGCGTACAAAAAGTGTTGACCCAGCTCTTGCGCCGTCTCTTGCAAACCCGAAACCCGGAAGGCTCGAATCGACTGAACGATATTGGTTCTCACGTTACGAAGTGGTGTTTCCATCCTCGCGCCTCTTTCTTTAAAAATACAAAACTGGGTTACGGAACGATCTTGCGAAAACTCGCATAGTGATCGGCCGTGTAAAAACAAGCATCGGGCGCTTTGGGCGCACCGCCGCACACAATTCGCCGGATGCCGCGCTTGCGCTCACCCGGGGTTGACACGGTGTACTCGTGGTAATAGCCGCGCTTTTGGGGTGCGAGCATGCGCTCACGGTTACCAAACACGACACCATCTTTCTCGTAAGGAAACGGCCCACCCTGATGGATCAGGTGGTAGGTTTCTACCCCTTGACGGGGCAGCTCGGCCAAGGACACGGTTGCCAAGTTGGACGCTATCACCCTCTCTTTCGCATGCACGCCGTGACTGGCAGCCAACAACCCCAGCATTAAACTGGTGAGCACTAACTTAATGCCAACGTTGTGAATCATGATGCGATGGAAGTGAGCCTGACTAACAGGGCCCTACAAGAAAACGGCGAAGGCAAGATTTTCGCCGATCCGGCCAAAAAAAGCAAGGGCTTTCCTACGCAATAGGCAAGCCCTTGGGACTGAGAGCGTCTACGGAGTGAGTGCTAACTCGTTGGCGTGTGCTTATCTGGAAACGTTGGCATCTGCCACCGTCAGTGCTGTCATATTGACAATTCGGCGCACGGTGGTACTCGCGGTCAAAATGTGCACCGGTTTGGCCGCACCCAGTAACACTGGGCCAATGGCAATGCCGCCACCTGCTGCGGTTTTAAGCAAGTTGTAGGCGATATTGGCTGCATCCAGATTGGGCAGCACCAGCAGATTGGCGCTGCCGCCCAGGGTGCTGTTGGGCATGATGACGTTGCGGGCCACTTCGTCCAGCGCCACGTCGCCGTGCATTTCGCCATCCACTTCCAGCCAAGGGGCTTTCGTGCGCAGCAGGGCCAGGGTGTCGCGCATCTTGATGGCGCTGGGCTGGTTGCTGCTACCGAAGTTGGAGTGGCTCAGCAGGGCGGCTTTGGGGTGCAGACCAAAGCGTTTCATTTCCGCGGCGGCCAGGATGGTGATCTCGGCCAATTGCTCGGCGCTGGGGTCGTAGTTGATGTGAGTGTCCACCAGAAAGACCTGACGCTCGGGCAGCAGCAGCGCGTTCATGCAGGCAAAAGTGTTGACGCCAGCGCGTTTGCCAATGACTTGGTCGACGTAGGGCAGGTGGTGCACGGTGTTGCCCCAAGTGCCGCAGATCAGGCCATCCACATCGCCTTTTTGCAGCAACATGCAGCCAATCAGAGACAGTCGACGGCGCATTTCGATTTTGGCCAGCTGCCTCGTGACGCCCTGGCGCTCGGTCATGCGGTGGTAGGTCTGCCAGAAATCATTGTAGCGCGGGTCTTGCTCCACATTGACCACATCGTAGTCCAACTCTTCTTTCAGACGCAGACCAAACTGTTCAATGCGCTGAGCGATGATGGAGGGGCGACCAATCAGGGTGGGGCGGGCCAGGCCCTCGTCCACCACCACTTGAGCGGCGCGCAGCACGCGCTCTTCTTCACCTTCAGAGTAGGCCACACGCTTTTTGCTCGCTTTTTTGGCGGCCGTGAAGATGGGCTTCATGATGGTGCCAGAGGCATAAACAAAGCTCTTCAGGCGCTCACGGTAGGCGTCCATGTCGGTAATAGGGCGCAGGGCCACGCCACTGTCCGCTGCGGCTTGGGCCACAGCGGGTGCAATTTTGAGCATCAGCCGTGGGTCGAAAGGCTTGGGTATCAGGTACTCAGGGCCAAAAGCCATGGGTTCACCTATGTAGGCCGCAGCCACCACTTCGCTTTGCTCGGCCTGTGCCAGCTCGGCAATCGCGTGCACGGCAGCGATCTCCATCTCGTCGGTGATGGTGGACGCCCCTGCGTCCAGAGCGCCCCGAAAGATGTAGGGGAAGCACAGGACGTTGTTGACCTGGTTCGGGTAGTCGGTGCGGCCTGTGGCCATGATGGCGTCGTCGCGCACCGATTTCACGTCTTCGGGTGAAATTTCGGGATTGGGGTTGGCCAGCGCAAAAATGACGGGGCGTGCCGCCATGGTCTTGACCATCTCAGGTTTGAGCACACCACCGGCGGACAGGCCCAGGAAGATGTCGGCACCAACGATCACCTCGGCCAAGGTACGCGCCGATGTTTTTTGGGCGAACTGGATCTTGTCCTCATCCATCAACTCGGTACGGCCTTCATAAACCACACCGGCCAGATCGGTTACAAAAATGTTTTCGCGTGGCAAACCCAACTTGAGCATGAGACCCAGGCAGGCCAGCGCTGCCGCGCCAGCACCCGACGTCACCAGCTTGACATCTTTGATGTCTTTGCCAGCGATCTTGATGCCGTTGAGCAGGCCCGCACCCACGGTGATGGCGGTGCCGTGCTGGTCGTCGTGGAAGACGGGGATCTTCATGCGCTCGCGCAGCTTGCGCTCGACATAAAAACAGTCGGGCGCTTTGATGTCTTCCAGGTTGATGCCACCAAACGTCGGCTCCAGCGAGGCAATGATGTCCACAAGCTTGTCCAGGTCGTGTTTCTCGTTGATTTCGAGGTCGAACACGTCAATGCCGGCGAACTTTTTAAACAGTACGGCCTTGCCCTCCATCACCGGTTTGGCCGCCAGCGGGCCAATGTCACCCAGCCCCAGCACGGCGGTACCGTTGGTGATGACGGCCACCAGGTTTCCCCGGCTGGTGTACTTAAAGGCGTTGTTCGGATCTGCAGCGATCTCCAGGCACGGTGCAGCCACACCAGGCGTGTAGGCCAGCGCCAAATCATGTTGGTTGATCAACTGCTTGGTAGCAGCGATAGCTATTTTTCCGGGTGTCGGGAACTCGTGGTATTCAAGGGCGGCACGGCGTAATTCGGCACGTTTTTCGTCGGTGTTGAACGAGGCATTTGAGGACATAAAGTGATCTCCATTGCAGTGTTTTGCTTGGCTAGCTTGGTACCAAAGCCGAACCAAAATGGGCCGATAGGGCCGTTTTGTCAGTTTTTGTAAGGGAGTCGATTGTAGGGGCAGGCGCAGCCTAGTCCCTGTCTGTGGCACAGCACAAAGGGTCAAAGCTGTTTGAACTGGGTGGCCGATCTTGCTTAGACACACTCACCCCCGCATCAGCGCTTCAATTTCATCCACCGTCACCGGCACGCCGCGCGAGATCAACTCGCAGCCCTTGAACTTTGGGTTATCTGTCACGATGGCGTCGTCTTCGATGCGAATACCGATGTTGTGGAACTGCTCGGGCACGCCTTCAGCGGGGCGCACGTACAACCCCGGTTCGATAGTCAGCGCCATGCCGGGGTGCAGGATGCGGCTGGGGCGGTCTTTGATGGCCTCACCGCTCAAGGGGTCTTTGCGCTCGCTCACCTGGCCCACTTCTGCAGGCTCCACATAGCTGCCGCAGTCGTGCACGTCCATGCCTATCCAGTGGCTGGTGCGGTGCATGTAAAACTGAAAATAACTGCGGTTGGCGATCACGTCTTGCGCCAAACCCACTTTGTTTTTGTTCAGCAGGCCCACGTCCAGCATGCCCTGGGCCAACACCTTCACGCTGGCCTCGTGCGGGTCGGTGAAACGCGCACCGGGGCGGGTGGCGGCCACCGCAGCTTCTTGGGAGGCCAGCACCAACTCGTACAGCGTGCGCTGCGGGCCGGTGAACTTGCCATTGGCGGGGAAGGTGCGGGTGATGTCGCTGGCATAGCCGTCGAGTTCGCAGCCTGCGTCGATCAACACCAGCTCGCCATTGCGTATCGGCGCGGCGTCGGCGCGGTAGTGCAGCACGCAGGCGTTGGCCCCGGCGGCCACGATGGAGCCGTAGGCCGGGTACTGCGAGCCGTGTTGGCGAAACTCGTGCAGCAGCTCGGCGTCCAGGTGGTACTCACGCACGTCCTTACCCGCGCGCAGCATCGCTGCTGAGCGTTGCATGGCGCGGATGTGAGCACCTGCGCTGATCTGCGCGGCGCGGCGCATGGTGGCCTGCTCAGACGCGTCTTTGAGCAGGCGCATCTCGTCCAACGGGCCGCACAAATCACGTTGCTGCTCGGGGCACAGCGCGCCATAGCGCACACGACCACGCACTTTGCCCAGCCAGCCGTCCAGTCGCGTTTCCAGCCCCGCATGCGTGGCGAAGGGGAACCAGACGGCGTCGCAGTTTTCCAGCAACTTCGGCAACTGGGTGTCGAGTTCAGCGACAGAAAAAGCCTGCGTCACGCCCAGCGCGGCAGGCGCGGCAGCTGGGCCAAGGCGGTGGCCGTCCCAGATCTCGCGCTCCAGGTCTTTGGGTTGGCAAAACAGCGTGCTCTGCCCGTCACCCGTCAGCACCAGCCACGCCTGCGGCTCGGTGAAACCGGTCAGGTAATAGAAATAGCTGTCATGCCGGTAGAGGAAGTCACTGTCGCGGTTGCGCGGACGCTCTAGCGCGGTGGGCAGGATGGCGATGCCGTGCGGGCCGAGTTGTTGGGCTAGGCGGGTGCGGCGTTGGGCAAAGTTGTCGTGGGTCATGGTGGGGTGAGTGGAGAGTTAAGTTGCGCCAGCCGCTGCGGGGTGCCGACGTCGGTCCAGTCCCCGGTGTACAGCTCGGCGCTGATGCGTTGATGATCCATGGCACGACGCAGCAGCGGTGCTAGAGGTGCTTTAACGCCCTGTGGGTTGCCTGCGGGGATGTCGCACCAGGGTGCCTCAAACAGGGCGCGGCGGTACAGGCCAATGGTGCTGTAGGTGTAGAGGGTGTGGCCTGCGTCTTTGGGCCGGTTCAAGGCCAGCCCCGCAGCGTCCAGGCCGAAGTCTCCCGTTAAGTTGTGCTCGGGGTTGGGCACGAGCCAGAGGTGGGCCAGCTTGTCGCTGGCGATAAAGCGTTGCACGGCTTGGGGCGCAAATTCAAACCCCGGCGCAAACACATCACCCGCCAGCACCCAAAATACATCGCCAAGCTGCGGCAGCGCACGCACAATGCCGCCCAGTGTCTCCAGCGCCGCGCCAAAATCTTGGCCTTCGTGCGAGTAGATGATCTCAACTTGCTTTTGTTTTTGCTCTTGATTTGATAGCTTCCCGTGGTTATAAAACAAGGGCTGCAGCTCAAAATGCTTCTGAATTTTCTCGCCCAACCAGGCTGTGTTGATGACCAGACGACTCACGCCACTGCGCGCTAGCGCGTGCGCATGCCATTGCAGCAGCGGTTTGCCACGCACGGGCAGCAGCGGCTTGGGTGTGCTGTCGGTCAGCGGGCGCATGCGCTCACCGCGCCCGGCGGCGAGGATCAGAGCAGAGGTGTTGGCAGGTGAGATGGTTTGCACAGCGCACACTTTAGACCATCGGAGCCGAGGGCTGCCAGTCGCAGACCTCAAGCATGCGATCACGTCCAAAGTGCCCGGACGAACGAAAGCAAAACTCAGGGCTGCCGCGACTGAGCACATGACAATGCTTGAGCAAACACCGGAGCGGGTGAAAAAGTACTTCGGCGACCCCAAAGTCGCTTACGCCGCTTCATGAATAACTCGTGCCGACTCAATAGCGCCGACATTGAGCTGCTGGTGGAGATGGACCGGGCCAACGAAGATGTCTGTGGTCCTGCCATCGTTCACCTGCTGCAGCGCGCCTTCAGTGTCTACGGCGACCAGCGCTACGAGCGTCTGTCAAAGCTCGCGGTATCGCACCTGTACAACCTGCGCAAAAGCGGTGGCTACCGGGCCCTGCGAATCCACTTCACCAAGCCGTGTGCAACCCCATTGGGGTGCGCAAGGCACCCAGACCTAATGGACGTGCTGGCTGGGTACGCATTGACAGCGTGCATCAGGGAGACTTGGACGGCATCAAGGGGGTCTACCACATCAAATGCGTGGATGCGGCAAGCCAGTGGCAGGTGCAGGCCTGTGTGCAGAGCGGCAACGCACCTATCAAATCAGCAAACAGGTGGAGCGCGGCATGCTGGCTCCGCTGCGGGAGAATGCAAGGCAATACACCGTCGGCTTTACCAACAACTTCCTGGTTCGCGGGGTGATTCAGACTCTTTCGTCGAAGGGTTTATTTCCGAATCGCTGACCCGGCCCAGGTAAACAGGCATGCACTCTCTGTCCGCGCGAATTACTCAGCCGATAGATTTTTTGCCTTAATGAGTTTTTTATAAAAAGCGATGCGATCTGAGATTTCTTTTCGGTATTCAGCAGGCGGCATTGCTTCTGGAAGCATCACACCACGTTGCCTCCAAGCATTTGCAGTAGCAGGATCTTCTAAGACGGCCCGTAAGGCAGCATAGAGTTTTTGAATAATGACGTCTGGCGTGCCAGCAGGAGCCGCTATGCCCGTCCACGAAGTTAAATTTAATTCAGATTGATTAAGTTCGGCGAACGTAGGCGTATCAGGAAATTGCGATAAGCGTGTGGGGGATGCTATCGCCAAGGCGCGGAGTCTGCCTTGCTTAACAAAGGCTTCATGACTTCCTTGCACGGGATTGAATAGTGCTTGTACTTGCCCCGACATCAAGTCAGTCAAGGCCGAGCCCGCTACGCGATAAGGAATGTGAGTCATGAAGATGCCGTATTGGGATTTCAACAACTCCATATTCAGATGTGGCATCGAACCATTGCCAGAGGACGCATAGTTCAGCCTACCAGGATTGGCTTTTGCGTAGGCCACGAATTCAACCATGGTTTTCACAGGTAAATTTGGATTCACCAGCAGCACAAACGGGACACGTTCGATCAATGTAATGGGCGAAAAATCTTTTACGGCGTCATACGGCAAATTGGATAAAAACGCTGGATTTGCAACATGTGAAGATTGCGAAGTGACGACTAGGGTATAGCCATCAGGTTTCGCCTTCGCCGCGAATGTGCTCCCAATTGCGCCACCCGCTCCTCCCTTGTTGTCGATGATGATGGTTTGGCCTAAAACTTTGCTGAGACGCTCTCCTATGGCACGTCCCGCATCGTCCACAGAACCACCTGCGGGAAAGGGAACCACCAAGGTAACAATTTTGTTGGGGAAATTGGCATCTTGTGCATAACCGGGCAAACTGATTGCGCTTGCGAGGCTTGCTGTTGTACCAATAAATTGACGACGATTGACTTGATCTAAAAAAACTGATGCCATTTTTTACTCCTCGACAAGTGATCAAAACCAGCAGCCAAGCAATATCAATTCGCTCTGGAGAAAAGCGTTGGCATGGTGGCCGAGTTAGCCCATGGGGCGTGCAAATAGAAGCTGGCGAACCGCTAAGGCTGAAGCGTCGCCAGATAAGCCGCCACCGACAACATGTCGTCTTCAGACATTTTTTCCACCGTAGGTTTCATCAAAGAGCCCAAGGCACCCGCCCTTGTGCCGTGTTTGAAGTCATACAACTGCCGCATCACGTAGCTGGGTGAGCGTCCGGCGATATTGGGGATAGGGCCTACACCCTTCAAGTCGGCTCCGTGGCAAGTGGCACAGGCCGCTGTTACACCTTGACCACCGGTCTTGACCAGAATCTCGCCCTTGGTCAGGCTACCAACAGGCACATAAGCCGTGAACTGTGAACGCGTGTCGCGCAATTCAAAATGCTCCACGTCGTCGGGCATCTCCACAATGCGTCGTCCCAGGGGCTCGGTCCCGCCTTTAGGGTCTTTCACGTAAAACAGGCGGGCTACATAGGTTTTGGGAACCGTGTCAGCCTCAATGACCTTGATGTTGCGCTTGGGTTTGAGCGCCGCGAAATAGTTTGCTGCCGCCAGAATTTCCTCGTCAGTCATGGCTTTTGCGGCTGCCGTCATCAGCAGGACGGAGCTGCGTTGAGGCCCCGAAAACTTCCTGGCCCCGCTCTTGTAATCCAGCAATTGCTGCACCAAATAGGCCGACGACAGACCCGCCAAGCTGGAATTCTCAGGGCCTCCTGTGCCTTCGGCACGGTGGCACGAGCCACAAGCGCGCACATCGGGCTTGCGGCCCTGTGCCACCACGGCGGGCATGACCGCATGATCTTGCGGATGCCAGTCAGGCACGAAAAACAAATCACGCGCATTGTTCCAGCTAAAGACGGCATTGCTACCGGGGATGCGCTGCGGCAAGTCATCGGGCGTTGGCACCACGAAGCCCGGCTCCCACAGATAGGCCCAAGCGGGATAAACCGGGGTGGGTGTGATGGCAGCTGTAGAGCTGCCAGTCGCATTGCCAGTCTGCGCAAACGCGACCCCAGCAAATGCAGCCCAGAGGCTGGCGATAGCGGCCAGGCCGCGCAGTTTCAAATTCAAATGGGTCATGTCGGGCTCCAGTTGAGGCGCACACCAAAGAATGTAAGAGCCCAGGATAGCAGCTCCGCTACGGTAGCGCAAACTGTCGGCCTGCCAGTGAGCCCCAGGCCCATCATGGGCCGGTAAAATACCGGGTTTCCCCCGATCCCCCATTTTTCCGGAGCAGCCCCTTCCATGGCCAACACCCCCGCACTGTCCCACGCCATTGACAAAGCCATGGCCAACGCCATCCGCGCCTTGGCCATGGACGCCGTTCAAGCGGCCAATTCCGGCCACCCCGGTGCCCCGATGGGCATGGCCGATATGGCCGTGGCACTTTGGGGCCCAAGCGCCGATGGCACAGGCAAAAGCCACTTGAAGCACAACCCCGCCGACCCGCACTGGGCGGACCGTGACCGCTTTGTGCTTTCCAACGGCCATGCGTCCATGCTGCTGTACGCCCTCTTGCACCTCAGCGGCTACGACTTGCCGCTGGCCGAGTTGAAGAACTTTCGCCAGTTGCACAGCAAGACGCCGGGCCATCCCGAGTCTGGCCTGACCCCCGGCGTTGAGACCACCACCGGCCCGCTGGGCCAAGGCATTGCCAACGCCGTGGGCCTGGCGCTGGCCGAGAAGCTGCTGGCCAAAGAGTTCAACCGAGACGGTCATAGCGTCGTCAGCCACCACACCTACGCCTTCATGGGTGACGGTTGCATGATGGAAGGCGTCAGCCACGAGGTCTGCGCCCTGGCCGGTGCGTGGAAGCTCAATAAGCTGATTGCCCTGTACGACGACAACGGCATCTCCATCGACGGCCAAGTCGCGCCCTGGTTCATCGACAACACCCCGCAGCGCTTTGCCGCCTACGGCTGGAACGTGATGGGCCCGGTGGATGGCCAAGACGCCAAAGCCGTGGCCAAGGCTTTGGCCCAAGCCAAAAAATCGACTGACAAACCCACGCTGATCGTCTGCAAGACTGCCATCGGCCACGGCAGCCCGAACCGCGCTAACACCGCCAAGGCGCATGGCGAGCCACTCGGCGCTGATGAAATCCGCCTCACGCGCGAGTCACTCGGCTGGGCGCATGAACCCTTTGTCATCCCGCAAGACGTTTACGACGGCTGGAACGCCAAGCCCCAGGGCCAGACCACGCAAAACGAGTGGGATGTGCGCTTTGCCGCCTACCAAGCCGCCTACCCCGAGTTGGCCGCCGAATTCATCCGCCGCATGAAGGGCGAGCTGCCTGCCAACTTCGCGCAGGTCGCTGTCGATGCCGTGATCGCCGCCGACACCCAGGCGCAAACTGTGGCCAGCCGCAAGGCCAGCCAACTGGCGCTGGAGGCCTTCACCGCCGCCTGTCCCGAGCTGCTCGGCGGCTCGGCCGACCTGACCGGCTCCAACCTCACCAACACCAGCAGCACACCGAACCTGCGCTTTGACGCCACCGGTACGGGCAACGGGGGCCGCCACATCAATTACGGCGTGCGCGAATTCGGTATGGCCGCCATCATGAACGGCGTGACGCTGCACGGCGGCTTCATCCCCTACGGCGGCACCTTCCTCACCTTCAGCGACTACAGCCGCAACGCCATCCGCATGGCCGCGCTCATGAAGCAGCGCGTGATCCACGTTTTCACCCATGACAGCATCGGTCTGGGCGAAGACGGCCCCACGCACCAGTCGATCGAACACGCCGCCAGCCTGCGACTGATCCCGAATCTCGACGTCTGGCGTCCCGCTGACACGGCTGAAACCACCGTGGCTTGGGCCGTCGCGCTACAAAACAAAACCCGTCCCACCGCGCTGCTCTTGAGCCGACAGAACATTGCCTACTCGGCCAAGGGCACATCCAAAGCCGCTGCCGCCAAGGTGGACGCCTACGGCTTGGACGCCATCAACAAAGGCGCTTACGTGCTGGCCGAACCGTCTCAAGTCGGCTTGAAGAAAAAAGCCCAGGCCGTCATCATCGCTACAGGCTCAGAAGTTCCTCTAGCACTTGCAGCACAAGCACAACTAGCTTCCAAAAAGATAGCAGTTCGAGTGGTCTCAATGCCCAGTACCACCACGTTTGACCGCCAATCCGCCGCCTATAAAACCGCCGTCCTGCCCGCAGGCGTGCCCCGTATTGCGGTGGAGATGGGCGTGACCGACGGCTGGTGGAAATACGGCTGCGCCGCCGTGGTCGGCATCGACACTTACGGCGAATCCGCCCCCGCGCCGGTATTGTTCAAGCACTTTGGCTTCACGCCGGAGAATGTGGCGGCGACGGTGGAGAAGGTGCTGCGCAAGTAGTCCACAATCATCGCCATGCCGCTCATCTCCTCGTTTTACGGTGTCTTGATTTACATGTATTTCATGGGCACCAAGCAGCACAACTCGCCGCACATCCATGCGATGTACCAGGGGTCGGAGGCCGTCTTTTCGATTGAGACGACGGAGATGTTGGACGGCAAATTTCCCATTCGACAAACCCGATTGGTCCAAGCGTGGATTGAGTTGCGACGAGAAGAGCTAATTGCCGATTGGTCACTTGCCATACAAGGCCAACCCGTTGAGCGCGTGGAGCCCTTGCGATGAACCCGCGTGTTACCGCTGTTCAACCCATGCCCGGCGGGGTACTGCAACTAGAGTTTCAGGATGGTCGCCGCGCCACCTTTGACGTTTCGCCCTATGTCGAATTCCCTGTTTTTCAACGCCTGAAAGACCCCGCGTACTTCAGCCGCGCCGTCGTTGACCACGGCACAGTGGAGTGGCCTGGTGGCATCGACTTTGACCCGGACACTTTGTACCTGGAATCCCGCAGCATCTGATGCTGATCTCTTTTAACTTAAAGGAAACTTCAAATGACGATCAAAATTGGTATCAACGGCTTTGGCCGCATCGGGCGCAATGTCTTGCGCTCGGCTCTGCAAAACTTCAGCGACATCGAAGTTGTCGCCATCAACGACCTGTTGGAGCCCGACTACCTGGCTTACATGCTGCAATACGACTCGGTGCATGGCCGCTTCAAAGGTGAAGTTTCGGTTGAAGGCAACACCCTGGTCATCAACGGTAAAAAGATTCGCCTCACGCAAGAACGTGACCCGAGCAACCTGAAGTGGAACGAAGTCGGCGCTGATGTTGTGATCGAGTCCACCGGCCTGTTCTTGGACAAGGCCACGGCGCAAAAGCACCTGGACGCGGGTGCCAAAAAAGTCATCCTCTCCGCCCCCAGCAAGGACGACACCCCCATGTTCGTCTTCGGCGTGAACGACAAGAGCTACAAGGGCGAGGCCATCATCTCCAACGCCTCGTGCACCACCAACTGTCTGGCCCCCATCGCCAAGGTGATGAACGACAAATGGGGCATCAAGCGCGGCCTCATGACCACCGTGCACGCCGCCACTGCCACGCAAAAAACCGTTGATGGCCCCAGCAACAAAGACTGGCGTGGTGGGCGTGGCATTCTGGAAAATATCATCCCCTCCAGCACCGGCGCAGCCAAGGCCGTGGGTGTTGTCATCCCTGAGCTAAACAAGAAGCTCACAGGCATGTCCTTCCGCGTGCCCACCAGCGATGTGTCTGTGGTGGACCTGACCTGCGAGCTGAACAACCCCGCCACCATGGCCGAAATCTGCGCCGAGATGAAGGCCCAAAGTCAGGGCGCGCTCAAAGGTATTTTGGGTTACACCGAAGTCAAAGTGGTTGCCACCGATTTCCGTGGCGACACCCGCACCTCCATCTTTGACGCCGACGCCAGCATCGCGCTGGACGGCACCTTCATCAAGCTGGTGAGCTGGTACGACAACGAGTGGGGCTACTCCAACAAGTGTTTGGAGATGGTGCGCGTCGTCTCTCAGTAATGCGGCGGCAGCTCGTCTGCGGGCTGCTGTGAGCTAGCGCTGTTCCCATCCGGCAGGTGTTGCTTCAACTGGCGCACCTCGCGCAGCAGCCAGTCAATCTCTTGCTGTTGGCGCACGATGATCTGGTTGAGTTGGTCCAGCAGGTCTTCGTTAAAGCTGGCTTTGATTTCCAGCTCGGTCAGGCGTTCTTCGATTCGGGTGGGTTGATCCATGACGCTATTGGACATCATCAAGACACGATCACGGCGATCAAGCTCCACTTTGCCCGCTGCGGCGCTGCTCGCGCAGCATGAAGAGGTAAAGCCCTTCCACTTTCTCCCGCGCCCACGGCGTTTTGCGCAGAAATTTCAGACTCGACGCCACGCTGGGCTCAAACGTGAAGCAGCGCACCGGGATGCGCACGCCCAACTCCTCCCAGCCGTAATGCGCCGCCAGCGCCGTGACAATGGCCTCCAGCGTCAGGCCGTGCAAGGGGTTGCGTGCCTGTGTGGGTGGTTTGGGCGCTTGTTGGGTATTGGGCGTGATCTCAGGCAAGTTACTCGGTGGGTTAGGGGGCAAGGGCGGCGTTTGCATGGGTCTATTTTGGCATTGCGCTTGACGGTGCAGAGCTTGGTTTCATGTCATTTGGTATTTTTAATTTAAATATCTATTCATAACTAAGCCTAAACCAATGAATTTAAATAAATTTATGTAAATTTTATTTATTCATATAATGATTCATGGCTGCTTCAAATGAACTCACGTCCAAAGCCTTGCAGGCGCTGCGTCGGCAGGGCGGCGTGGTGTCCAGCGCAGAGTTGCAAGAGGGCTTGGGCGTCAGTCAGCCCACGGTTTCACGCGCTTTGGCACCCCTCATCCAGTCGGGGCAGGTGCAAAAGGTGGGGGCTGCGCGCTCCCAGCGCTATGTCTTGCCGCGCACCGTGCCCGGTGTGGGGCGCGAGGTGGCGGTGATGCGGGTGAACGCGCAAGGCCAAGCCTCGCCGTTTGCGCGCATGATGCCGTTGGAAGGCGGTGCCTTTTGGGTGGATGAGGCGGACGGTGTCAGCGCACGGCATGGCAGCCTGCCCTGGTTTTTGGACGACATGCGCCCCCAGGGCTTTATGGGGCGCACCTTTGCCCATGCGCACCCCGAGTTGCAACTGGGGGGCGACCCCCGCTATTGGAGTGATGACGATGTGCTGCGCGCGCTGACCTTGTTTGGCGATGACTTACCGGGCAACCTGATCCTGGGCGAACCCGCGTTTGAGCGCTTTCACACCCTGGCGCAGCGGGCCTCGCGGACCGAATCGACGCGCGACTACCCGCAACTGGCCGAGCAGGCCATGCAGGGCACGCACCCGGGTTCATCGGCGGGTGGCGAGCAGCCCAAGTTTTGCACCATCATCGCTGGGCGTGCGGTTTTGGTGAAGTTCTCCCCGGCAGGCGATTCACCCGCCGATCAGCGCCTGCGCGACCTGCTGGTGTGCGAACACCTGGCCCTGCAAACCTTGGCCGAGGCGGGTTTGCCCGCCGCCCGCACGGCGTTGGTGCGCGAGACGGGGCGGGTTTTTCTGGAGTCCGAACGGTTTGACCGCACGCCACAGGGGGGGCGCATTGGCATGGTGTCGCTCCAGGTGTATGACGCCGAATACGTTGGTGAGATGGACAACTGGGCAGCTACCGCCAACCGTATGGCTGCGCGCCAGTTGCTGAGCGCCGCCGATGCGCGCAGCCTGCGTTTGCTGGAGGCGTTTGGCGTGCTCATCGCCAACACCGACCGGCACTACGGCAACATCTCGCTGCTGCTCAAAGACGACGACTGGGCGCTCTCGCCCACCTACGACATGCTGCCCATGCTCTACGCCCCGGTGGGGGGCGAGCTGGTGGCGCGCGACTTTGCCAGCCGCCCGATGCAAGCCACCGCCGCTACGTTGCCCGAGTGGGCGCAAGCCCGTGCGCTGGCGCTGGCGTTCTGGCAAGCCGCTGGCACAGACGAGCGGATATCGGTCGAATTTCGAGCCATTGCGCTTGAAAATTTAAGGGTTATTGGTCGCTAGACCTCTGAAATAAACCACAAGCAGCTATTAAAAAAATAGCGACTTGTAACCCCCCAGATCAAGCTCAAGCCGCTGAAGTCGTCTGCATGCGCAGTCGCCGTGCTGCGTCTTCGGCCCGCGCGTCGTCAATCTCGCGCATCAGGCTGCCCACATCCACATCGGCCTGCGTGCGTTGGTAGCGGCCCGTCAGCGGCGTCTCGTTGGTGAGCAGGCCACTTTGGTACAGAGCCCACATCTCGGGGCCGTAGTCGGTGGTCAGCAGGTCGGGGGCAAACTGGCCAAAGAAGTCGCGCAGATTACCCACGTCGCGCAGCAACATGCGCTGGGCGTGGTTGTTGCCGGCCGCGTCCACTGCCTGCGGTAGGTCGATGATGACGGGGAAATCCACGCCTTCACCATTCACATCAGTGATGTGCGCCAGCAAGATGTTGAACTCTGACAAATCCCCATGCACCACGCCCGCGCACAGCATGCGCACCACCTCGCCGATCAGCGTGGCGTGATGGGTGCGGGCTTGTTCAGGGGTGAAGTGCACGTCGTTCAGGCGCGGGGCCGCATCGCCCTGAGCGTCGGTTACCAGCTCCATCAGCAGCACGCCGTCGTGGAAGTTATAGGGCTGGGGCACGCGCACGCCCGCAGCGGCCAGGCGGTAGAGCGCATCGACCTCGGCGCTCTGCCAAGCGGCCTCTTGTTCTTGGCGACCAAATTTGCTGCCCTTCGCCATGGCGCGGGCTGAGCGCGAGTTCTTGACCTTGCGGTTCTCGGTGTAGTCCACCGCCTGGCGAAAGCTGCGCTGCGTGGCTTCTTTGTAGATCTTGGCACAGCGCACTTCATCACCACAGCGCACCACAAACACCATGGCTTCTTTGCCGCTCATGAGCTGGCGCACCACGCTGTCGATCAAGCCTTCTTCGATCAGGGATTGCAGACGGGGTGGTGCTTTCATGGGGCTTGTTTCAAGAGACTCATTTGGTGCTGGGGCTGCCCACCACGGACCAACCCGCATGGCGGTTGACCTTGTTGTTCTCGTAGTCCCACAGCGTGCCGCAGCGCTCGCAGCGGTAGCGGGTGATGGTGACTGTGCCGTGTCGGTGTTCCACGCTGCGGTTGGTGCCTTGCATCAGCTCGGGGTGGCCTTTGGCGCGACGCCAGTTGCGCTGGACTCCGGTGCAGGAGTCGCACAGTGCGGGGTCTGTGGCGTCGTTGGGTTGGGGGGTGTCTTGGGTCATGGGCGGGCTCTGAAATTGAGGCAAGCTTGCCTCGGGAAATTTTTGCATCAAGTTTGATTGTCGCCGCCCGGCCCACACAGTGCGCGCAAACGCTGATGCGCCGCATCGTCCAGGTTCACGGGTAGCTGCTGCTTGGCGTTCAAATAGTGGATGGTGAACACGTCCAGGTAAGCGTCCAGCATCTCGGCTGCGTGCGCCTCACCGGCCAAGGCCAGACACAGGGCCGCCACCTCGGAGGTGCAAAAGTGATCGTCTCGCTTGGAGCGGCGCAACTGGTAATGCGATATCTGATCGGGCTGCAAACTCAGCACCGGAAAATGGTTGAGGTAAGGGCTTTTGCTGAACATCTTGCGCGCCTCGGCCCAGGTGCCGTCGAGCAGGATGAACAGCGGTCGCTTTGCTGCTTGCTGCGGCTGGCCAAGGGCGGCAACCGTATCAGCGGACAGCAGCATAGTCACCACCCGATCAGGCGCGACAAACTCACCTGGAAACACCACATACGGCTGCCATTGCGGGTCTGCCAGCAGGGCCAACAAGGCCGGGTCAACCTTGGTGCGCACCCAGCCAAACGCAAAGGTATCAGCCACCACATCCGCAACCAACCAACCCGTGTTGCTGGGCTTGAGCGGCTCGATGTCGGCCATCAGCAGGCACATGCCCGCGCGCGTTGACACGACCGGGCGCAAGGCACACAGGCAGTGGCTAGGCAGCAGCCGACAGCCCGCGCAGCGCTCCCCGCGCGGGCCACCCCGGGCCAGAAAAGGTTTGACGCTGCGCGCCAAACGTGAAGCGCGCAAACGGGCGACGGCATGTGTCATGTTGAAGTCGAGTCGCTCATGGTTGGTTTGCCACTGGTTTCCAAGCTGCTGCACCACCGACCCGTATCCGGGTTCACACTCACTCGGGCGCCATTCAGCCAGACTTGCTCTTCATCGAGTTGCAAGGGGCTTGAAGCTTCGGTGTCGAAGTCGATCTGAAGTGCTTGGCTGACAGCGGCATGCTCAATGGGCAGCTCCCAAGTCAGGAACACCTGGGTGCAATCCTGCTCGGGCGGGAAGTCAGCCACAGCAAAGCCGCTGCTGTCGCGCACAATCACGCCGTGCGGCTGTCCCGTATCGAAGATCACCACTGTGCCCCGTTTCAGGGGGATTCGATGACCCGTAGCGGGAAAATGCAAATCCTGCCCCCGGTCTTCGCACAGGAAGAGATTGCAAAAAGCCGCGCCGCCATATTGCGCTCCGTCATGGTGGTATCGGGCGCCGCGACAGGCCATCAGGGCCACGTCACTGGTGGTCAGCACCTCAATCAAGCCGAGTGTGCCCATCCAGTCAGCCACGGCCTGCACGAAGTGGCTGTAGTCTGGCCAGCGCATGCGCGCACGCGCCAAGGGCAATGACTCGACGTCACCGGGCTCCAGCCCCTGGCGCAACCCGACCTCTCGTTGCCAATCGGCCATCAGCCTTGCAGGCGGCGCAGCGATATCGACCCGGCCTGTCAGCACGATAGGGCTCACGCTTCGACTGCGCAGGGTATCGCCGCTCCAGTAGTGGGACGTGAGGCGGTCTCGCACAGTTCACCCTTGGGCGGTGTGTTGCGCAGCTTCGGTCGCCGTCGCCGCTTGAAGCGCCATCAGCAAAGACACCGCCACAGCCGCAAAACTCTCAAACGCCTCTGCAAATTCTGGCGCTTCATTGCCGTAAATGAGCGGGATCAGGTTTTTGCTGTACTCGGCTTGAATCTGCGCGTCGACACTGGCCTGTCTGAGCGCAGCAGTCAGCACCGGCAGCGCGGCGGTTGCAAAATCAGGGAACTGGGCACCGAACTCTTTCTGATCACCCGCGACGATTTCTGGGAATGCTTTGGCGGCTATTGCGACGCTGTCCGGATGTCGGCGGTAAACGCAGTGGACGTCATAAATGTGGCGTACCAAGGCGGTGTCCCACTCCGCTGGCACAGGGCTGGCCCGGTGCTGGGCGTACCGCCGCAAGAACGACAACACTTTTTCAGCAACCGTTTCAGCGATGGCCACCGTGGGCACTGAGAAAACATGGTCCTTCCGCCCTGCCAAGTGGTCAGCAAGGCTGCCGATCTGGCGGGTCACCGTAGCCAGCACGGGGCTGCGGGCCGTCAGCTCAATCTGCAAGTGAGGGCGCAAGTTAGCGACCGAATCGTACTGCTTGGCATAAGACCATTCGCTACAAAAATAGCGGTTCTCGTTGAGCGCCCACGCCTTGCTCGTGTCCTCCACCAGACCAATGCCGACCAATGTCTCGGAAACTGTGGTTTTAAGAGCAGGCAGTTGCTTTCTGACCTGAGTTCTCGATAGCGGTTTTGCACCCGGTGACAGAACGATTTTCAGATCGGCATCTTCTGACATCCGCTCGATCAGGCCATGGGCTTTTGAGAGGCTGGTGCCACCGCAGAACACCAAGTGCATGCCGTCCAGGGGCAGAGCAAACAGGGCGCGCAGAGCATCGGTCAGGTGTTCGTCCTTCTCCAGCAATCCGGCGGTAATGCCGCCCATGGCGGTCTCAGCCACGAGCGCATCAATCAGCTCTTGGCGCTCAGGGCTCAGCACCTTCATGCGTGTTCGTACTGAACCGCTTTGCCGTTGAAGCTCAGCTTGCGGGCGATGCGGCGCTTGCCCGTGTTGAGCACGATGCCGGAGGGCAACTGCGTGCTGCGACCCGCGTTGTAGTCCCGCGTCAAGCGGCTGGGCATCACGGGGATACCCAGTTTCTTCAAAACCTCAGGTGCCAACACTTCTAGCGGGCGTGCCGGAATGGGTTTGCCCGTGAGCACACTGGGCTTGGCCTTGGCGTAAATACCCACACCGAGTCGAACCAAGCCCCCCTCAATCGTGAGTTGCGCCAGCGCGCGACCCACCTGAGCTGGGCTACCAAAACGCTCAAACTCGCCACGCAGGAAAACACCAGCGTCGCGATTGGCGACGGAGCGTTTGATGCGGTCAATGATGTTCATGGCGGTTTTGAGGAGAATTTTCGTTATTTTACCTAGATGGTTAATTTTAGATAAGGTGTCAGTAGTGTCCGGTTTAATTAATGCGTAAAGGCTCGCAAGCCAATAGCGACGGGAATTTCAAGCGATCCATGGGTGTCCACGATTTGAATTTCAATTTGCACATTTGCGATGCTTCCCGGTTTGAACAACCGAGGGTGCC
>JANXSU010000250.1 GCA_025356545.1 Comamonadaceae bacterium | reverse complement strand
CGAGCAAGGCGGAAGAAGTGGCGCACGTGAGGCAGCGCAGACCGAAGACGGCGGCGAATTTTTCAGCCAGCTCGCCACGCACTGGAAGAAAAACTACAGTGGCTGGACGGCTTGGGTGTTGACCCCGGACTTGAAGCTGCCTAGCAAGATGCGCCTGAAAGAATCGCGCCGCGTGCCGATGTGGAATGGCCCACTGGAATGCCGTTTGTTCAAGTTCGACATGGTCAAAGGCTCTGCGCGGGCGAAATGATCGTCATCGACACCAACGTCGTCCTGGACTTGTTCGTCTTTAACGACCCGGCCTGCGTGCCTTTAAAGCAAGCCCTGGAGGCCGGGCAACAGCGCTGGATCGCCACCACGCCCATGCGCGAAGAACTGGCACGGGTGCTGGCCTACCCCAAGATCGTTCCGCGTCTGGCGTTTTACCAACGCAGTGCGGATGAGGTGCTGGCGCAGTTTGATCGCCATGTACAACTCATGCCTGTGGCTCCCCGCGCCCTTGTTCGCTGCACGGATGCGGACGACCAGTGTTTTATTGATCTTGCAGTACAGCACCAAGCCTTGCTGCTGAGCAAGGATGGCGCTGTACTTTCAATGGCAAAACGGCTTGTAGCGCACGGAGTGTGCGCACAAGCCGCTATGAAGTTGGTAGCGAATTAGGCTTCGTCCGCAATCGTGCTCGACAAAATGCCTATGCCGTCCACCTCGATCTCACACACATCGCCAGGCGCCATCCACACTGGGGGTGTGCGGGCATAGCCCACGCCTGCAGGCGTGCCGGTGATGATGACGTCGCCTGGCTCCAGCGTCATGCACTCGGTGATGATGACCAGCGCCTCGACCACGTTCCACAGGAACAGACCGGTGTTGGAGTCCTGCATGATCTTGCCGTTCAGGCGCGACTGAATGCGCAGGCCTGCTGCACCGGGGGGCAGTTCGTCCGGCGTGACCAGCCAGGGGCCGAAGGGGCCGCTGCCGTCGAAGTTTTTGCCGATGGTCCACTGGTTGGTTTTGCGCTGGTAGTCGCGCAGGCTGCCGTCGTTGAAGCAGGAGTAACCGGCCACGCAGTCCAGGGCGTTCTCAGGTGTCAGGTGACGAGCTTTTTTGCCAATGACCACGGCCAACTCGGCTTCGTAGTCCAGCTTGTGCGAAGCTTTGGGGCGAATGATCGGCTGGTTGTGGCCGATCATGGAGGTCGCACCACGCAGGAAGAAGCTGGGGTACTCGGGTCGTGCATGGCCGCCTTCAGCAGCGTGGTCGGCGTAGTTCAGACCCAGACACACGATCTTGCCAGGGCGTGGCACCAAGGGTAAAAATTTCACACCTGCCATGGGCTTGACAGCGGAAGTCGACGCTTTTGCGGCGGCTTCTTTTGCAGCGGCCAAGCCACCTGTTTGAGCCAGAAGTGCCGTCATATCCGTGGTCAATGTGGGCGCAGCCAACGACAGGTCAATGAATTCTTGGGCTGATGCGTCCTTGAGGACACCAATGCGGGCTTGGCCCTGCTCTTCAAAACTGATCAAACGCATGACGATTTCCTTGGTGATGAACAAACAACTGAGAGTGAAATTTTAACGGTCTAGCGCGACTATGCGCCAAGGTGAAAACTAGGGCAGCACAAAACTGTGGGCACGGGCCTGTGGCCAAGTGTTTTGGTAGATGTGCGGCAGGCGACTTAAATCGTCTTGCAGCAGAGCGCCATCCTCAATTCGAGTCAGTATCAGTTGCGCCAATGACAGCACCTTCTGGTCACCGGAGCGGCGCACAATGTGGTGTGCCGTGATTTGATTGGGGTGTTGAAGCCCGGCTGCCTGAACCAACTCTTGGAGTGCTTTGAGTGTTTCTTGGTGAAAGTTGAACACGCGCTCGGTCTTGTCCCCCACCACCAACGATTGTTGGCGTAGCGGGTCTTGGGTTGTGACGCCGGTGGGGCAGTGGCCGGTGTGGCAGGTCTGCGCTTGAAGGCAGCCCAGCGCGAACATGAAGCCGCGCGCGCTGTTGCACCAGTCAGCGCCCAGGGCCATCAAACGCGCAATGTCAAAAGCGCTGATCAGCTTGCCTGCGCAGCCTACGCGAATTTTGTCCCGCAGGCCCACGCCGCGCAGCGTGTTGTGCACCAGCAGCAGTCCCTCTTGCAGGGGGGAGCCGACATGATCGGTGAACTCCAGCGGCGCCGCACCGGTGCCGCCCTCGGCCCCGTCCACCACGATGAAATCGGGCGTGATGCCGGTGACCTGCATGGCCTTGACCATGGCAAACCACTCCCAGGGGTGACCGATGCACAGCTTGAAGCCGGTGGGCTTGCCGCCGGAGAGTTTACGCAGCCGCGCGATGAACTGCATCATCTCGATGGGCGTTGAAAATTCACTGTGCGAGGACGGAGATATGCAGTCCACCCCTACCGGCACGCCGCGCGCCTGGGCAATCTCGGGCGTGACCTTGGGGCCGGGCAACACGCCGCCGTGGCCAGGTTTGGCCCCTTGGCTGAGCTTGAGCTCGATCATTCTCACCTGGGGTGTGCAGGCGTTGGCGATAAACTTTTCTTCGTTGAAACTGCCGTCTGCGTTGCGGCAACCAAAGTAGCCCGAGCCGATCTCCCAAATCAAGTCGCCACCGTGCTGGCGGTGGTGCACAGAGATCGAGCCCTCCCCCGTGTCATGCGCAAAGCCACCCCGCTTGGCCCCCGCGTTCAGCGCCAAAATCGCATTGGCGCTGAGCGCGCCAAAACTCATGGCCGAGATGTTGAAGATGCTGGCCTCGTAGGGTTGTTCCGTGTTGGCCCCGATGGTGACGCGAAAGTCATGCGAGGTAATGTGGGTGGGCGCAACAGAGTGGTTGATCCACTCATAACCCTGTGCTTGCACATCCAGCTGCGTGCCAAACGGGCGCTTGTCCGAGTCGCCTTTAGCGCGTTGATAAACCAGTGAGCGTTGAGAGCGCGAGAAGGGCGTGGTCTCGTTATCGCTCTCGATGAAATACTGCCGAATCTCGGGGCGGATGAACTCCAGCATGAAGCGCAAGTGGCCGATGATGGGGTAGTTGCGCAGCACAGAGCTTTTGGTTTGCCGCAGGTCGTACACGCCGGTACTCGTCAGCAGCCCAAAGGCTAGGGCCGAGAGCACCACTTCTGCCGGCATGCCCGTGAGCAGCCCGCCAAGCAGACTGAATCCCAAGCCCAGCACACACAGGCCGAAGACCGTGTAGCGGATGGGGAACAGCGTGTTGAGGTAGTTCAGCATGGTGGTTCGAGCCGCTTACTCGGCGCTGGCCCCGGTCTCTTTGACCACCTTGGCCCACTTGAGCAACTCGGCCTTGAGGTACTGCGCAGATTGATCGACGGAGCCGCCCACGGGCTCAAAACCTACGCCTGCCAGCCGAGTCTGAAACTCGGGCTGTTGCAGGATTTTCTCGATCTCGGTGTTCAGGCGCTGCACGACGTCAGCAGGCGTTTTGCTGGGCGCAAACACTCCCACCCAGGTGTAATCCTCAAAACCGGGGAAGCCCGACTCGGCCACCGTGGGCACGTCGGGCAGAGAGGCCACGCGCTTGGCACTGGTCACCGCCAGAGCGCGCACCTTACCGCCTTTGATCAGCTCTACCGCTGGGGGCAGGGCCACGCTGGCCAACTCCACCTGCCCGCCCATCACGGCGTTAGCCGCGGGGCTGCCGCCTTGAAACGGAATGTGGGTCACGTTGACTTTGGCCAGCACCTTGAACAGGTACTCGGCCGTGAGGTGGGGCGACGTGCCCGCCCCAGCCGTGCCATAGTTGAGTTTGCCGGACTTGGCCTCTACCAGCACCTCTTGCAAGGTCTTGGGTTTGATGCCGGGGTAGGCCAGCAAGATGTTGGGGCTGGAGGCCACCAGGCTGGCCAGGGTGAAGTCTTTCTCTGCGTCGAAGCTCGGTTTTTTGGACAATGCTGCATTGACCGCAAAAGATGTGGTGGTAACCATCAGCGTGTAGCCATCGGGCGCGGCTTTGGCCACCTGGCCACTGGCCACATTGCCGCCTGCACCGGCCCGGTTCTCTACCACGACGGGCTGGCCCAACACCTCGCCCAGTCGCTGGCCGAGCAGGCGCGCAATGATGTCAGCCGGGCCGCCGGGCGCAAAGGCCACGACGAACTTGATGGGCTTGTTAGGGTAGGGCCCGACTTGCGCGTGGGCCATCCCTGAGAAAGACAGCACAAGGGATGCCGCCGCTGCGAGCAGGGTGCGGCGGTGCTGGCCTAGGGTGTGTGCCGTGGTGTTCGTCATGGCCCTTGTCATGTGGTTCTTCATACCGTTTGCGCCAACACGTACTCGGCCATTTGTTGGCGCGTGCAGACCCACACTTCGGGGTGCTTGGCCACGATGGCCATGATCTCGTCGTAGACCCAGGCCCCGGACGGTCGCCCCAGCACATGAGTGTGGGCTGTCACGTCCAGCATCAACGGGGCGGCCTCGCGTTGCATGGCGGCCAGGGTGTCGTTGAAGGTGTCAAGCATGTGGCGCGGCGCGTGGCCGTAGCGGATGCAGGTGGGCAGGTCGTTCACGTCCATGGTGAGCGGGATGCCGACAATGCGTTTTCCGCTGAAGTCCATCACATAGGGCCTGTCGTCGTCGTTGCAGTCGCCGTGGTGGATATAGCCCGCCTCGGCCAGCAGTTGGGATGAGATCGCGCTGCCCGTGCCGCGCGGGCTGATCCAGCCGACCGGCTTGACGCCCGCCACACGGGTCAATATCTCGTCGTTGCGGCGCAGGTTCTCGCGCTCTTGTTCCTCGTTGAAGTACACCGGGATGACGTCCATGCCCCAGGAGTGGTTGACGATCTCATGGCCACGCGTGTGCAGGTCGCGCACGGTGGCGGGCTCGCGCTCGGCCAGCACGCCGTTGACCATGATGCTGGTTTTGACGCCGTGTTTGTCGGCAATGTCCACCAGCCGGTGGATGCCGCGCACCGCGCCAAAGGAAGCCCAGGAGTGGGCGTTGGTGTCAAAGAAGCCGGGCTTAAGCACATTGCCCATGGGGCCAATGCCGGGGGCTTGGCCGTCGGACCAGGCCTCGTAGGCGATGTTGAAAATAATCGCCAACTGGCGGCCACCGGGCCAGCGGAAGTGGTCGTCGAGTCGGGTGATCTGGGGTGGGGTGTTGGGGGTGGGTGAAGTCATGAAGAAATAGTAGTCGATAAAAACTAAAATCTCTCCTATGAAAAACCCACCCCTTGACGCCCCAACCCCCGCTGATGCTGAGCTTGACATCGGCCTCGCCCCCGAAGTCTTCGACCGACTCGATGAAATCCTGGACGAGCTGCGCACCCGCTACGACGAAACCCCGCAGTGGGAGTTTTGTGAAGGCTTCATGGCCGCACTCATCTGCTGCCGTCGCCTGATCCCGAGCAGCGAATACCTGCCGGTGTTGCTGGGCCTGGGGGACGAACCCCTGCCGGGTGATGGGACGACAAGCGCCGAAGAAGAAGGCTCGTTTGCCGACGCCGCCCAGGCTATCGAATTCATGTCGCTGTGGATGCAGCGCTGGAATGAGATTGCCACCTCGCTCGATGCTGATGTGAAGTCACTGGAAGACGAAGCCGCCTACAACCCCGAGGTGATGGACGTACGCGGTGGCGTGGCCGCCTTGCCCCCCGAGGAGCAAGCGGACATGGCCGACGAAATACTGCCTTCATTTGCCCAGGTATGGGCGCTGGGCTTTATGTTTGCGGTGGAGAACTGGCCCGAAGAGTGGGCCCCGCCGCGCGACAAAGAGGCCGCCGAGGCCTTGAACGACGCGCTGGAGGCCATTGTCAGCTTGACGGAAGACGACGAGGAGGAGTCCGAAATATCCGTGTTCAGCGACGACGGCCCACCGTCGGTGAGCCTGGCGCGCCTGAATGCCTTTGGCGATGCAATTTGGGCGGTGTACGACCTGCGCGAGATCTGGCGAAGCATTGGCCCGCGTGTGGAGACGGTGCACCGCGCGCCGACCCCAGGCCGCAATGACCTATGCCATTGCGGCAGCGGGAAAAAGTACAAGAAGTGCCACGGCGCGACTTGAGCGTCGCACCGTAGCCGACTGACTCAGGTTCAAACTCAAGCGCGCTCGCGCACCAAGTCCACCACGGGTGCAGGCGCGACAACCGCGACGGGGTGCGTCAGATGCAGCACTTCGGCATTCGTAAACTCCGAGAGGTCTAGCGGCCCATTGCCGGCCCAGCGGTCCAGGTAGAGGTAAATCACCGGGGTGATGTAGAGCGTAATGGCCTGTGAGAACACCAGCCCCCCCACCACGGCAACGCCCAAGGGTGAGCGTAGCTCAGCGCCTGCACCCAGACCCAGGGCGATGGGCAAAGCGCCCATCAACGCGGCCAGCGTGGTCATCATGATGGGGCGAAAGCGCAGCACGCAGGCTTGGCGAATCGCCTCTTCGGGTGACATGCCTTTGTTGCGTTGCGCGTCCAGCGCAAAGTCGATCATCATGATGGCGTTTTTCTTGACGATACCAATCAGCATCAATATGCCGATGGTGGCAATTAACGTGAGTTCAATCTTGAAGAACCACAAGAACACCAGCGCACCTACTGCGGCTGAGGGTAAGCCCGCCAGGATGGTGAGCGGGTGGATGTAGCTCTCATACAGCACGCCCAGCAGCACATAAATCACGGCCAGTGCGGCCAAGATCAGCACCAACTGGCTGGACTGCGAACCCTGAAACACCGCTGCATCACCGCCGTAGCTGGTGATGATGGAGGCGGGCAGGCGCAACTCTTCTGTGAACTTTGCAATCTTGTTGGTGGCGTCGCCCAGCGGCACGTCGGGTGCCAGGTTGAAAGAGATGGTGACCGCCTGCAACTGCCCCTGGTGGTTCACCGCCGTGGGGCCGACCGTGCGTTGCACCGTGACGATAGACGACAGGGGTACGACCTGTTGCGTGACGCGTGAGCGTACGTAAATCTTGCTGATGGCGTCTTCAAACTGTCGGTAGGCAGTCGGTGCTTCCATGATCACCAGGTAGCTGTTGACCGAGGTGAAAATGGTGGAGATCTGCCGGTCGCCAAAGGCGTTGTACAGGCTGTTGCGTACGTCCTGCATGGTGAGGCCCAGCGCACCGGCTTTGTCACGGTCCACCTGCACATTGGCCTGCAAGCCGCTGAGCTGTGAGTCACTGGTCACGTCGCGGAAGTTGTTGTCAGCGCGCATTTTTTGCTGCATCTTGAGCGACCACTCGTTCAAAGATTCAGCGCTCACGCTTTGCATCACATACTGGTAGCGGCTCTTGCTGACTTTGCCGCCGAGCTGCAAGTTTTGCACGGGCCGCATGTAGATGGCAAAGCCTGGCATGCGCACTTTGGTGCGGATGCGCTCGACAATTTTGGACATCTTGTCGCGCTCGCTTTGCGGTTTGAGCACAATAAACATGCGTCCAATGCTCACCGGCTGCGGATTGTTGGCCGCTGAGCCGATGAAGGAGGATACATAGGCCACGGCGGGATCGTCCTTGACGATGGCTGCCGCACGGGCTTGCAGGCGTGACATTTCATCGAAGGATATATCTTCACTTGCTTCGGTGGTGACTTGAATTTGTCCCATGTCCTCTTCGGGGAAGAAGCCTTTGGGACTGATGGCGAATAGCCACAGGGTTAGTCCGAAAGTGATAAAGGCCAAGGCTAGTACATAGCGGCGGTGTTTCAAGGCGATTTCCAGCGTGCTGGCATAGCCATCCAATACAGCCTTGAAGCCACGCTCAAAGGCGCGCCCCATGGCGTTGTCGGGCGGGTGACCGGCGGGCAGAAAACGGCTGCACAGCATGGGCACGAGAGTCAGGGACACCACGGCCGAGACCAGCACGGCCAGCGCAACCACCACGGCGAATTCATGGAACAGCATGCCGATGACGCCCGGCATGAAAAAGATCGGGATGAACACAGCCACCAATGAGACCGAGATGGAGATGATGGTGAAGGCCATTTCTTTGCTGCCCTTGAGTGCGGCCTCCATCGGCGTCATTCCGTCCTCTACGTGGCGCACGATGTTTTCCAGCATCACGATGGCATCGTCCACCACCAAACCTACTGCCAGGGTGATGCCCAAGAGCGAAATATTGTCCAAGCTATAGCCTAGCGGGTAGAGCAGGGCGATAGCACCAATCAGCGAGACTGGCAGACTAAGCGTGGGAATAATGGTGGCCGCAGCGTGACGCAAGAATAAAAAAATCACCAAAATCACCAGCACGACGGTCAGTGCCAGTGAAATCTTGACGTCATGGATCGCTTCTCGAATGGACATTGAGCGGTCATTGAGCGGCATGATCTCAATCGACTCGGGCAATTGCGTTTTGAACTGGGGCAGCAATCGGCGAATGGCATCGACGACTTCCACCGTGTTCGCATTGGGTTGACGCTGTACGGCCAGGATGATAGAGCGCTGCCCGTTGTAGCTGGCGGCGGTACGCACCGACTCAAAACTTTCTTCCACGCTAGCCACATCCCGCAGCTTGACGATGTTGCCGCCTTTGGTGGAGATCACCATGTTCTCGAAGTCCGCCGCACGCACCATCGCCTTGTTGGTGGTGATGGTGAGCAACTGACGGGGGCCTTCGAGCGTGCCCATGGGGGTGTTCGAATTTCCGGCATTGACGGCGCTGGTGATGTCATCCATCGTCATGCCGCGCGAAGCCAATGCGTCTGGGTTGGCTTTAACCCGAACGGCATACCGTTTTTGCCCGAACACGTTGACCAAGGCGACGCCGTTGGTGGTGGAGATCGTCGGCGCAATCAGGTTTTCAGCATATTCATTAAGCTCGGACAGGCTCATCGACGGCGATGTCATGGCGACCAGCAAGACCGGAGCATCCGCCGGGTTGACCTTGCGGTAAGACGGCGGGTTCAGCATCTCAATGGGCAACAAACGCTGGGCACGTAACAATGCGGCCTGTACATCAACAGCCACTAAGTTGATGTCTTTGTCAGAGTTGAACTCCAGGGTGATGTTTGTCGCTCCCAGAATATTGGTGGAGCTGATGATGCTGATGCCATCAATCGTGGAGAATTGTTTCTCCAGCGGCAAGGCCACCGAAGCCGCCATGGTTTCCGGGCTTGCGCCGGGGAATTGGGCAGTGACACTGATCACGGGCGTGTTGTAACTCGGCAGGGCTGCGACCGGGAGCTTGAGGTAAGCCAGCGAGCCAGCCAGCACACAGCTTATGCAAAGCAGCACAGTCATGACCGGCCGCTGGATACACAGTTGAGGGAGGTTCATGGTTTGCTGGCCTCAGTGGGCTTGGCGCTGGCGTCCGCTGTTTTTTCCGCAGGTTTTTCTTTGTCGTTAGGTTTGTCGCCAGATGCCCCTGCGGTCTTGGGGGTTTGCGGGCTGATGACGCGAATTTTGCCACCAGGGCGCAAGTTTTGCTTGCCATCGGTGACGACGCGATCACCTGCTTTGATGCCTGTTACAGCCATGCTGTCGCCAAAGGTATGGCGAACTTGGATGGGGGTGTTGGTGACAGTATTGTCTTCACCCGCAACATAGACAAACTTGCCTGTCAGACCTGTGATGACCGCGGCGGACGGGATGGTGATGGCGTCTTTGAGCGTGGCCAGCTCCACACGGACTTGCAGAAATTGCCCAGGCCACAGCAGGTTGTCCTTGTTGGCAAATTGCGCCTTGGCCTTGATCGTGCCGGTGGCGGCATCAACCGTGTTGTCAACAAAATAAAGGTGGCCGTTTTGTTCGTCGCCCGTGGACGGGATTTTGACTTTGACGTTGGACTTGTCTTGCTGCGCTTTGAGCGTGAGTTGCAAGTCCTTGAGGCTGCTTTCGGGGATGGTGAACTGCACGGCAATCGGATCCATCTGCGTGACCGTCACCATTGACGTGGTGTTGGGCAGAATCAGCGAGCCGGGGAAGACGTTGATCAAGCCTGTGCGCCCGGCGATGGGCGCGCGGATGGTGTTGTAACCCAGGGCCACTTGGGCAGCGGCCAAGGCGGCTTCGTCGGACTGGATGAGGGCCGTTTGCGCATCGCGCTGCGTTGCCGTGGTGTCCACCGCGCTTTGCGCCACAAAATTTTTCGCCTTCAACTCTTGCGCGCGTTGGAATTGCCGGTCCAGATCGGCCCCGAGCGTGCGGTCTCTCGTCAAGGTGGCGCTGGCTTTTTCGACATTGGCGCGGTCGGTACGATCGTCCAGAGAAAACAAGGGCGTGCCCTGCTGGACAAACTGACCTTCTTTGATGTGGACTTTAGACAGCAGATTGGTGGCTTGTGCCCGCACATCCACGGTCTTGAGAGACACAACCGCACCATTCACGTCCACCATGACCGGCACGTCCTGGGTCTTGGCCAGGGCAATGCCCACGGCTTGCTCGGCTGGCCCTTTTTTGGCCTCTTCCGGTGCGGGTTTGAGTCGATAAACAAGGCCGGCTGCCACCACGCCGATAAGGCCGATCAAGACCAGAGTTTTTTTCGTGTTCATCTTTTCGTCAGTTATTTGGGTTGGGTTCCAAAGGGTCTCAGCACCGGTGGGCCATTTTGCACAGGTCGATCCATGCTGCTCTCGTCTGAAACGATGTTTACTTAACTTTACGCGGTCATTAAATTCAGCACGACACGCAAGGTCTATCCTAGAGTCAGAAGTGCAGGCAGGGGACGGGAAACAGCGCGGATTCTAGTCCGGACGTTCAAAAAATGCATTGACCCAGGTTTGTTGTGTTGTGAGGGGGTATTGAAATGAAAACAAATACATCAGTAGTGGCCACGGTGGTGGTTGCTGTGGCGTCTGTGGCGGCGGCGGGGAGTTGGGTTTGGTGGAAGTCCCACACGCCTAAGGCGCAAGCCCGTGAATGGGTGCGAGCTCAACTCAAAGAGCCTGGCAAGGTGAACTTTGATGCGCTGTGGCAAAACCCTACGAGCAACGCGGTTTGTGGCCTGCTTCAGACCCGTGACAGCACTGGTCACTTTGTGCGTGCGGGCAGCTTCGTAGCCTTAGCCGACGGTCAGGTCTGGCTGGAGCCTGCGCCTGGTGTCGAGCAAAATCTTTCCAAGTTAGAGCCCTCGATTGCCCAGGACAAGTTGGTCTTTGGCCAGATCAAGGCCGAACACTGCCCCGATCTGTCTTGAAGGCGGTTCCTTGCTTACTCAAAAAATGCAAGTAAGGCCGCTGCGGTGGCTTGCGGCAACTCCTCAGGGATGAAGTGACCCGCCGACAAGGCCTGTCCACGCACCGTGCCCGCGCATTGCGCCTGCCAGAGTTCGAGCGGGCGAAACAGCTTGTTCACCACGCCGCGCTCACCCCATAAGACCAGCAGGTCGCATGCCAGTTTCTCGCTGCGCGTGCGGCTCTCGCGGTCGTGGTCCAGGTCAATGCCAGCGCTGGCGCGGTAGTCTTCACAGGCGCTGTGAATGGCTTCGGGCTTCACAAAACAGCGCTCGTACTCGGCCAGTGCCTGCGGCTCGATATAGCTCAGACCGGCGGAGCCCCAGCCGCCCAGCTTGGCGTGCAGGTAATCGCGCGCAGCCTCAGGTGTGGCACCGATCATGCGCTCAGGCAGCGGGCTGGGTTGGATCAGGTGGAACCAGTGGTAGTAGGCGCGGGCGAAGGCCATGTCGGTCGCGTTGTACATGTCCAGCGTGGGGGCGATGTCAATCACGCACAGCTTGCGCACGCGTGTGGGGTGGTCCAGCGCCAGCCGGTGCGCCACGCGGCCGCCCCGGTCGTGACCGCACAGGAAGAAATGCGACTGCCCCAGCGCGCTCATCACGTCCACCAGGTCTTGTGCCATGGCGCGTTTACTGGCCTGGGCGTGATCGGCTGTGCCCACGGGTTTGCTGGAGTCGCCATAGCCGCGTAAATCGGGCATCACCACAAAGTAGTCTTGCGCCAGTTGCTGTGCGACTCGGTGCCACATGACGTGGGTTTGCGGGAAGCCGTGCAGCAGCAGCAGGGCGGGGCGCGTGCCCTGAGCGTCACGGGGCACGCACGCAAAAATCTCGACGCCGTTGACGGCAAAGCGACGTGTTTCAAAGCCTTCAAACCAAGCCATGTCCATCACTCCTTAATAATTCTTGAAGCCCTTGCAGGGCGTGCTGGACGGCTGCGCGGCGAACAGCAGCACGGTCACCCGTGAACTGCATTTTTTGCGAGTGAACCTGATCCGACACCCCCCAGGCAAACCACACCGTGCCCACGGGTTTGACAGGGCTGCCGCCACCCGGCCCGGCTACGCCGGTCACGGCCAGCGACACCTGGGCGTGTGAGTCCGCCAGAGCGCCCTGCGCCATGGCCCGCGCCACGGCCTCGCTCACGGCACCGTGCACGTCGATCAACGCCGCGTCCACGCCCAGCAACTCGGTCTTGGCTGCGTTGGAGTAGGTGACAAAGCCGCGCTCAAACCAGTCGCTCGATCCCGCCAGATCGGTGCAGGCGGCGGCCACTCCGCCGCCGGTGCAGCTCTCGGCGGTGACGAGTTTGCGTTTTTTTTCAAGAAGTAAATCGGCCACTAGCGCAACAAGAACAACCACAGGCAGCTCCTGATTTAATAGCAAATCTGATGTCATAGGAGTCGCCAAAAAGCCATAAGCAATAGCGTGCAGGCCGCCGCCACCAAATCGTCAAACAAGATGCCCCACCCCGCCATTCGCCAGCCCTGGGGTGTCCCCGTGCGCGCCCTGTCGTGGAATAACTGGTCGGCCCAGCCGACAGGGCCAGGCTTGACCGCGTCAAAAAATCGGAACAGGCCAAAAGCCAGCAGCTGATCGACCCACCCTGCAGGCGTGACCAGCCATAGCACCAGCCAAAAAGCCAGCACCTCGTCCCATACGATGTTGCCGGGGTCGGCCACTCCCATGTCGCGTGCGGTGACGGTGCAGGCCCACCAGCCCAGGGGGAGCGAAGCGGCAATCAGCAGCGCCCAGTGCGCGTCGTTCATCCAGGGTTGCAAGGCGAGAAATGCCACCCAAGCCCATAGCGTGCCCACCGTGCCCGGCGCTTTGGGGCTGAGGCCCGCGCCAAAACCCAGCGCAATGACATGCGCCGGGTGGGCCAGCATGAAGCGGGCAGTGGGGCGCTGAGGCGGGGCAAAAGCTGGCAGCGTTGGGGCCAGCTGCACAGCAAGAGAGGGCACGGACTCGGTCATGCGCAGATTATGGTGGAGTCAGCCACTGCGCCCAGTAGTCAATGCAGGCGCGGATCTTGGGCAGGCGGTGGCGCTCTTGCAGCATGACGGCGTAGATAGGCTCTTGTACCTTGGAAAACTCACCCGGCAACACCGGTACTAGCACACCGTTGGCGACCAAGGGTTGCGCCAAAACATCCATCAAACGTGCGATGCCCACGCCTTGCTGTGCCAGCGCCAAGACCACGGCAGAGTTGTCGGTGCGCGTGTGGCCTTGTACCAGCACTTCTTGGCCCTTGCCGCTGGCCAGCAGCCAGTGGTTGAGGGTGGGGCTGGCGCTGTTGCCGATCAGCCGGTGCTGCGGTAAATCATCGGGGTGCTGCGGCGTGCCAAAGGCCGCCAGATAGGCGGGCGCGGCATAGAGCGAGCGGCTGTAGCGGCCAATTTGCCGCGCCACCAGGGTGTCGCTGTTCGGCGTGCCGGTGCGAATGGCGATGTCGATGCCCTCGCGCGCCATGTCGGCCATGCGGTCGTCGGCGCACAGGTCAATGTGCAGTTGCGGGTGACGCTGGTACAGGCCGTTCAGGCTAGGCGCAATCAGCATCTGCGCGATCACGGGGCTGACGCTGAGGCGCACCCAGCCGCTGGGGCCGCTGATCTTGCCGCTGAGTTCGCTACTCAACTCGGCGGTGGTGTCGAGCAGGCGGCGGGCATAGGTCACGAAGGTGTCACCTTCGTCGGTCAAGCTCAGACCGTGGGTGTTGCGGTGCATCAGCCGCGCCCCGCAGGCGGCCTCCAGCCGGGCGAGCGAGCGAGTGACCTGGCTCACCGGCACATCACGTTCGCGCGCAGCGGCGGAGAGGGTGCCGAGTTCGGCAATGCGGGTGAACAGGGCGACGTCATCGAGCTGGAGTTGCATGGCCGTATTTTGCACTTGTTAAGGCTTTGTTTTGCAATTAATGCAAAGCCATATTGGTTTTTATGCCATTTCTCAATTCTGCTTATTTCAATAAAGTTCATTCCACGCCCAGGGCCAAGCCCTGTTTTCAACCGACCAGGAGAAAGCACCATGAAAACCCCACCCGATACCCGCCGTATCAGTGCCCAAGACTGGGCTCGATTGCATGACGTGTCACGCCGCCGGGCTCAGGCCTTTCGGCGCGAGGCGGTTGATGATTTCTGGCGCGGTGCCGACGCCGCTTTTCAGGCCACGCTGTCGTCTGTCGGGCGCAGCGCACAACGCTTGGCGCATCGACTGGCCCAGCACGGTCGAGGGCGTGCAGCCCAGGCCAATGCACCCGTTACTCACTCTGAAGGGATTTAAACCATGCCCACTTTGCAATTGAAAATCTCCCCACCCCAGCCCCCGGCGATGTACGCCGAATTGGCCCGTGAGTTGACCGCGATCACCGCCACCATTTTGGGCAAGCGCCCCGAGGTGACCGCTGTGATGATTGAAGCGCTGTCCGCAGCGCGCTGGTTTGTGGGATCAAACCCTGTGGTGCACGCGACGGCTTGGCTGGAGATCAGCATCACGGCTGGCACCAACACAGCGTGGCAAAAAGCCGATTTCATCGAGGCTGCTTTTGCCTGTCTGCAAGACCTGCTGGGCGATGGCCAAGCGCTGGAGCCCGCCAGCTACGTCATCGTGCGGGAGTTGCCTGCGGGTGACTGGGGTTATGGGGGCCAAACGCAAGCGGGGCGCAAGCGTTCAGCCCAACCCGTAGCTCACTGAGTCGTGCGGCACGGGGTCAAGCAAAGTGGTCGAAGGACGCAAATTGACCGCTGACGGGTTGCCCATTGGTATCTACTAAGCGCAGGCCGATTTCTGCGTCCATGCGGCCAATCCGGGTCACAGGCGTTGCACTGCTGCGCGCGGCCTGCATCACAGCGGCTTGTGCGCTTGCGGGGGCAGTGAAGAGCAGCTCGTAGTCGTCGCCACCGGCCAACACCCAATTGAGCTGGTTTTGGAGCTTTTTTTCAATATCAAATCGGCCTGAAAGCCACGATTCAATACCACGAGAAGCTATCAATTGAATAGCAGACGAGGTGTCGAGGGTGGCGCCACATTGCGATGCTTTGAGGATGTGGCCCAGGTCACCGAGCAGGCCGTCGCTCACGTCAATCGCCGCCGTGGCGATGCCGCGCAGCGCCAGGCCCAGCGCCACGCGCGGTGTGGGTTGCTCTAGGCGGTGACGGGCTTGGGCCAGCACCTCGGCGGGTAGCTGAATCGTGCCGCACAGGGCGTCCAACGCCAATCGCGCATCGCCCAGCGTGCCGCTGACGTAGAGGTCGTCACTAGCGCGTGCACCCGAGCGCAGCAGGGCTTGGCTTTTACCTGCGACAACCGGCACTTCACCAAAGATGGTGATGCAAATGTTGAGCGGACCTTGGGTGGTGTCCCCGCCGATCAGTGTGCAGCCGTGGGCGTCGGCCAGGGCGAACAGGCCGCGTGAAAAGGCGGCCAGCCAGGGCTCGTCAACCCGGGGCAAGGCCAGCGCCAGGGTGAATGCCAGGGGTTTGGCCCCGCAAGCGGCCAAGTCGCTCAGGTTGACGGCCAAGGCCTTGTGGCCGAGCGTGGCCGGATCGACATCGGGGAAGAAGTGGCGGCCCTCCACCAGCATGTCGCTGGAAATGGCCAGTTGCGTGCCGGGGCGGGGTTGCAGCAAGGCGCAATCGTCGCCAATGCCCAGGGCGACATCGGCGTGGGGCGTGTTGCGAGATGGGCTGAGAGCGCGACTGACGGAGGGGCGCTTGAAGTAGCGCTCGATCAGGTCGAATTCACCCAGCGCCATGTTGCAACAAACCCCGCGTTCAGTGTAGGGTGCGTGTGTTGCCATCAACGCTCAGAGCGTCGAGCACGAACATGGGGATGTCGGCATCAAACCGCTCGCCATCTTCGGCCACAAAGAAGTAGCTGCCGTGCATGGTGCCGGTGGGCGTGCGCAGGCGCGTGCCGCTGGTGTACTCAAACGTCTGGCCGGGTTGCAGCAGGGGTTGTTGACCGATTACGCCCAGGCCGCGCACGCGCTCGGTGTGACCAGCGGCGTCGTTGACGTTCCAGCTGCGGGAGAT
>JANXSU010000249.1 GCA_025356545.1 Comamonadaceae bacterium | reverse complement strand
GGGTGAATGCCCAGCGCATAGCTGTCACCGGTCTGGTGCGCTAATTGCCGAACCGCATCAAAGTTAGCGACTTCCACCGCCGGAAATACACAATGTGCTACGCTTTTAATAGCTGCTTGTGCACGTATCTCAAGGGCTTGGGTCCGAAACTCTGCTGCATCCAGGTGGCAATGGGTGTCAATCCACACGCTCATGCCGCCTCAAACCACCTGAATCAGCACCTTACCCACGTGAGACATACTCTCGGTCGCCTCATGCGCGGCTACCACCTCGTCCAGGGTAAAACCGTAACGGGCAGCCACCTGGTGCTTGAATCGCTTGGCTTGCAGCGCATCGGTGATATAGCGCGCCGCCTCATCGTGTGCTTGGCGCGACATGGCATACACCAGCACAAAGCGCAGCACCAAGCCCTTAGCCATCATGGTCCCAAAGGGCACGGTGGGCTCATGAATCGCGTCCGACGCGTAGCTGGCAATGATGCCGTCCGTCTTGAGTAGCTCCACATCGATAGCCAGGTTGACGCCGAAGGCCACCTCAATCACCCGGTCCAGCCCACTGTCTTGTCCCGTGATGTCCTTGACGCGTTGGCTCACGTTTTCGGTTTTGTAGTTGATAACGTGGTCGGCCCCGGCCAGACGCGCCTGCAACGCCTGCTCATCTCGGCTGACGGTGGCAATCACCAGCGCCCCCTCCAGCTTGGCGATTTGAACCGCATAAAAGCCGACCGTGCCCGCACCGCCCTGCACCAGCACGGTCTTGCCCCGCACCGGCCCATCGGCCAGCACGCAGCGGTGCGCAGTCATGGCCGGTATGCCCATGCACGCACCAGTCTCAAAATCGGTATGGTCTGGCAAGGCCACGGCCTTGTGCTCAGGCAGGGTGGTGTACTCCGCGCAGGTACCAAAGGCGCGCCCCAGCGTGGCCTCATAGACCCACACGCGCTGGCCGACGCGCGCCGCGTCCACGCCCGCCCCCACCGCGTCAATCACGCCCGCGCCGTCTTGGTGCGGGGTGATTTGCGGGAAGGGCATAGTGACTTGGCCCCGGTAGCCGCCGCGCGCCTTGGTGTCCGACGGGTTCACCGCTGACACGTGAATGCGCACCCGAACCTCGCCGGCCTGCGGCTCGGGCAAGGCGCGCTCAGCCCGTTGCAACACCTGTCGCGCTGCGCCCTTGATATCGTAATAAACCGCTTTCATCGTCGCTCGATTACAGGGGCAGAATTTCAACCTTGCGGAACTTGATCGTGCCACCTGCCGACTGCAAAGCAATCGGGCCGCTGGCCAGACGCGCATCACGCGCGCTGTCCACCGTGCGCACGCCGTTGAGCGTGACGCTCATCACCGGGCCTTTGGCGCTGATCTCAAGAACGTTCCACTTGCCCGCTGCCTTGATCATGGTGCCGATTTTGGCCACGTTGACGATGGCGCCCGTGCCATAGCTGGGGTCGGGGCGCTTGTCAAAAATATTGACCTCGTAAGCGTTTTCAGACGTGACCTTGAGCGGGTCTGCACAACGGATGAAGATGCCACTGTTGGCCTCTTCATCAGACCAAAACTCAGCGCGCAACTCGAAGTCTTTGTAGGACTTCTTGGACACGAGGAAGCCCGCGCCCACATCGCCCTGCAAGCTTCCCTCTTGAATGCGCCAGTTGGCATTTCCAATCGGTGACCATTCATTGGCGTGAACACCGTTAAACACGGTAATCCACCTGGAATCGGTTTGCGCCATGGTCTGGGTCATGCAACCCGACAGCCAGGCGACCATCAGCAGAGCTGCAGCAATGAGAGTGATAAAGCGTTTCATGAATGTCTCCTTCTTTGTAGTTAATTGCTCAAAATTACTGGGCAGGCCGCGCACCGTCTTTGCTGACCTGGATGCGTGCTGCCGTGATTTTTCCGTCAGCGGCGCGCTGCGCACCCGTGAAGATCGTCGCCCCCGGCACCAACAGCGATTTATCGCCCGGCACGGTGGTGAAGATCGGTATGCCCTCGGGGATAAGAATCGTCTGCGCACCGTCTTTGTAGCTCAGCGTGATCTCACGCCCGCCCGCGCTTTGCACCGGCGCTGCGCTCAGCGTGGCATTGGTCATTTGCGAGCCCGGCTCCAAGTCCCAGTTTGTGTGCCCCTCAGACACCACGCCGCGCAAAGCCGCCGGGAACAAATGCAGCTCGCGCGCCACCAGCACACCTTGCGTATTTTTTACCGTCGCGGTACCCACAAAATCACCCGGCTTGATATCGGCAAAGGTAATCGTTTTGGCAGCCGACACTGACACGTTGTCGGGCAAATGGATTTGAATCGCCTCACCCTCACGCGTCTTCACCGCCAGCACCTGGCCATCAAAGCTGGTGATGGTGGCGCGCACGCGTACCGGTGCGTTTTGTGCCGTGGCGAGTTGCGCCACAAGTGTCAGGCTGATGAGAAGCAGCGAACGAAACGATGACATGAAAAGACTCCTTTGTGTTGAATGGCGCCCAATCGGGTGGCATCAGCGGCAATGTATCGGATTTGAAAGAATTTGAATACCTGCGGAAAATCCCGCCGGTGTTGATCCCGCATGGCCGCATCGCACAGCCCGTCACCCTAAGGCTTGATGTAGGCATATTTTTCGCGGCTTTGCAGCTGGCCGATGCGCACCACACCCGAAGGGGTGAACGTCGCGTCGAGGTTGAACTGCTCTTTCTTCAGATTGCGATTTTTGAGTGTGATCTCGCACACCTCAAAGCTCACCCCACGGGCCTTGAGACCACTGACGAGTGAGCCGTAGTCGATATCAGGGTTCTTGGCGTCTTTGGCACCTTCCATCAAAAAGTCCACCCCGTTGGCGTGCGTCACCACGGCGATCTTGGTGTCTGGAGCCACATCCAGGTGATTGCGAATATTGCGCAGGCCCTTGGTGGCCTGGGTCGCAGCATCATCAATGTGATAGACCACTTTGTCCTGTGCCAAGACCGCAGAGCAGAACAGCGCTGATGCCAGCAACGCGAGAAAAATTTTAAAGCTTTGACGCATGAAAGTCTCCTGTGTAAATGGTAATTTGCATTTGACCATAAGCCCACCAATGCAGCGACCTCACTTCTTCCTTTCGGAAAATTTCTGGCTAGCCTAAGTCAAACTCAATTCAGGGAGAATCGATACCCATGAACGACACCACCACACCCCCATCTATCCCCGTCCGCCCTCCACTGCCCGACCACCTGTGCATCGACCCGCGCAGCCCCCATCACGTGGCCGCCGTGTTCGAGCACGACATCGGCATCCGCTTCAATGACAAAGAGCGCGGCGATGTGGAGGAGTACTGCATCAGCGAAGGCTGGATCAAAGTGCCCGCAGGCAAAACGCTTGACCGCAAGGGCAAGCCGCTGCTGATCAAGCTGAAGGGGAAGGTGGAGGCCTTTTACCGGTAACGGTTGCCACAGACGCATACCCGGCATGCCGACTTAACTGGCCAACACCATACCCCAGCGTGCTTCTGCGCGCGGGGTGTTGGGTGAAGTCTTTGCGTGAGCGCGCAAAGCGTTGGACGTGGTGCTCAGGATATTGAGCAACACAGGCTTGTTAAATTCCGCCTCCAAAATCGGCACCGCATGAATGGCAAACCACAAGCCGCCGGGCATCAACAAGGCCTCCGCCTTGGGGGTGGCCTGCAAGACATCACGACCCAACTCCAAGGCCAACTCATGGTCTGCCAAGGCATTCGCACCTTTGTTTTGCAACAATGAACGCCCGCGAGAGCGATGCGCCAGCACCTCAATGCCCGCTGCTTTGAGGTAAGCGATGAGCGCCGTGTTGACGGCCTCAGACCAGCGCGTGACCAGCGCGATTTGGCGAATGCCCAGGTGCTTTAAGGTGTCGATGTGGGCTTCAAGATCGGTGTCGCACACCAAGCCCGTACGCTCACTCGCATCCGCCAGCAAGCGCAAAGTGCGTTCACGCCCCAGGGCAGCGGCCACTGGCACACCACTGAGGGCGATGCGGTCCACGGGCTTGCGGGCCAGCAAGTCCAGGCACGAAAAAAAGGCAGGCATTTGGTTTTCAACCGAGGCCAAGGTGTACTCGGCCAAGTCCAGCCCCGTGGTGACCAGCATCATGCCCTCAGGCGCCACCCGGTAGAACTGGTAGGCGTCCAGATCGGTGTAGCGGTGGGGAATGATGTAGCCGAGTTGCAGCCAGGGGGCGATGGGGTTCATTCGGGTTTGATGCCCGCTGATTTGATGACTTTGGACCATTTGGTGATTTCTTTTGTGATGTAGAGGGAGAGTTCGTTAGGGCTGCCGCCAATGGGGTCGATCCCGTTGCTGACCAGCAGCGCGTGAAAGTCGGGGTGATGCAGCACCTTGAGTGCGGCTACATTGAGCTTGGCCACGATGTCCTTGGGCGTGCCTGCGGGCGCGAGCAGGCCATACCAAACGCTAGAGTCATAACCCGGCACGCCCGCCTCGCTCAAAGTAGGCACTTGCGGCAAGCTGGCCGAGGCCTTGGTGCCGGTGATGCCCAGCGCGAGCAAGCGCCCATTTTTGACGTGCTGACTGGCACTCACCGGCGGGGCAAACAAGACTTGCACATGGCCTGACAACACATCGTTGAGCGCCTGGCCACCACCCTTGTAAGGCGTGTGCGTCATGTGGATGCCCGCCATGCTGGTGAACAGCTCAGCCGCCATGTGGCCCCCGCTGCCATTGCCGGAAGTAGCGTAATTGAGCTCACCCGGTTTGGCCTTGGCCAAGGCGATCAGCTCGGCCACGGAGTTGACCTTCAGCGATGGATGCACCACTAGTAAATACGGACCTTCAGCCAATAGCGAGATGGGCGCAAAGTCGCGCCGAGGGTCGTAGGTTAATTTATCGAACAGGCTGATGTTGACTGCCAACTGCGGCGTCAAAGCCAGCAAAAGGGTGTAGCCATCGGCGGGTGCGCGCGCCACAAACTCCATGCCCAAATTGCCGCCCGCACCGCCTCGGTTGTCCACAATCACCGACTGGCCCAGCTCGGTGGCGAGCAACTTGGCCAAAGGCCGCGCGATGGTGTCTGTGCCACCACCGGGTGGGTAGGGCACGACCAGCTTAATGGGTTTGAGCGGGTAGGTTTGGGCTTGGGCCAATGTGGACCAGGTCATGCCAAGCAGCGTACCAGCGATGAGGGCCAGCATCCCTGGTCGGATTAGAAAGAGCCGAACCTGATGCGCTAGAAATGGCGCCCTGAAGTTTTTCATGTTGATCAAACACCCACAACACCTGCACACACTGCAATCTTTTTCGCCATGGATGCAGAACATTCATCAAGTGTATTGCCTTGTAAATCAGTTATCCACCTCAGGCCATAAACCCCAGGTCGGTGGGATAGTCGGGCCGCCCAGCAGCCACGCCAAAGTGCCTCAGATTGGGCAAGATGCCAGCCATCTCGTTGCTGCCCGCTGCGGTATTGACGCCGAACCACTGGCCCAAAGTGGCGGCGTACTGGTCCACCGAGGTGCTGGGCAGCAAGCGGCCTTGGCCCACATGCCATTGGTCTTGGGGCGCGCTGGTGCTGCCAACGCTCACAGGCGGCGGCGTGCCGTAAAAGGCCGCGCCCTTGACCGCACCACCCACCACCAGGTGATGGCTGCCCCAGCCGTGGTCTGAACCGTCTCCGTTGGACGCCAAAGTGCGGCCAAAATCACTGGTGGTGAAGGCGGTGACCTTGCTGTCCACACCCAAGGCCACGGTGGCGTTGTAGAAGGCCGTCATGGCGTCGCTCACCTTGCCCAAGAGCGGGCCTTGCTGGGCAATCAGGTTGTCATGCAAATCAAAGCCGCCAATAGACACAAAAAACACCTGCCGCGCTGCGCCTAAGCTGCTGCGTGCGGCAATCAAACGGGCCACCATCTTGAGTTGATCGGCCAAGCTGTTGCCAGTGGGAAAGGCATTGAATGGCGCGCTGGTCGTGGGGTAGCCCGCCAGCGCACCCGAGACACTGCCCTCGGCCCCAATGGCGCGTGTGGTGATGCGGTTGTACTCGTTCTCCAGGACATGGCTGCGCGCTTGTTGCACCAGCTGACTCATGGCGGATTTGACCGTGGTCGAGTTGTAAACGTTGCTGGCAACGCTGTTGATTTTCACCGCGCCGCTGGTGCTCATCTGGTAGGACAAGGCCGTGTCACCCGACAAGAACACCGCGTTGCCCGTGACCGAGATGCAGGTGAACAGCGAGTTGGCGTTGCTGGTCAGGGCCAAGTCGCCCAGGTTGCCGCCCCAACCAATGGTGGAGCCCTCGGGCGAGGAGGATTGCCAAATGCTTTGCTGGTCGTTGTGTGAAAACAGCTTGGGCGGCAGCGGGTAAGTCGTGCGGTCTGAGCCGCTGTACTGCGCCTTGGTCAGCGGCACAACTAAAGGCCCCACGTTGAGTTGCACCGCCGTCTTGCCCGCGTTGAACAAAGCCGCCAGCCCCGTCATCGTGGGGTTGAGCGCGTACTGCGCGCCACCGGCAAGTGCAGTGCTGGGGGTCAGCAGAGTGGGCGTCATGGCGGCTTGGCCTAGCGCAATGCCACCTGCAGTGCGACCCACGCCACCTTGGCGGATGGTGCTGTACAGGTCGTAGTTGGCGTTGTCGTAAGGCACCACGGTGTTGGCATAGTCGTTACCGCCGTAGAGGAACACGCAGACCAATGCTTTGTAGTCGGTCGCGTTAAAAGCGGCGGCCTCGCCCATGGCGGCCAGGTTGAGCGCGGTGGGCAATGCTGCGCCGGTGAATGCCAGATGACCCGCACGGCGCAAGAAAGCACGGCGGGTGTGCAGGTGGGGTTGCAGCAGGTGCATCAGGCTTCCAATCCAACACGTTATTTCTGAACCAAGTAGTCGGCAGACGCCATGACCAACAACACTGCAGCGGCCACGCGGTCTAGCTTTTGCGCAGCCGTGCTGGCAGCACTCAGCGCGGGTGTAGCCAGGGCGGTTGCGATCAGGTTTTGGTTGGCCGCTGAGAGCTGGCCCGCGCACAGGCGCAGACTCAATCGTTTGACCAAGGCCACGGGGTCAAGCACAAAGGCCAGTTCGTCGGTATAGCTGCAAGTGACATCGCGCGCATAGGCGGTATAGGCCGCTTGGGGCACGGCGGGTGTGCCAATGTTGAAGCCGTTGCGAATCACGTCTTGCATGAAGTTGAGGTAGCCGCCCACGCTGGACTCATTAACCAGTTGAAATTCAGGCGCTGGCGTTTGGCTGCTTGCCAAGACCGTGCCCGGCGGCACGTAGCCGGGACGAAAAAAGTTGAAGACACTGGGTGAGCGCAACGGACTTTGCCCCAGTTGTGTGTCGCTGCGCGACGTGTCAAACAACTTCCACGTGCCCGCCGCCGATGCAATGCCAAAGCTGCGCCCCCACTGCACCAAGCGCACCATGGGCTCACGCAGCTTGCCAAAGTTGATGTTACTTAAACCGGCAGGGCTGCGTGCCTCGTCGTCCAGCAGCAAAGCAGCCAGCACCGAAGGAAGATCACCACGCACACCCGCCCAGTTGTTGACAAACACTCCAGCCACGCGAGCCACATAGACTGGGCTGGGGTTGCTGGTGACCAGGCGCTGAATGAGTTGCTTGCAGAAGAACGGAGCCGTGTTAGGGTGGTTAAACAAGGCGTCCAGCGCAGTTTTGAGCGCCGTCGCACCGGGCGTGTTGGCCGCCACCGTGGTGCCCAAGAACGTAGACGCCAAAGTGGAATGGCGGCTTGCGTTGAGCGCCATGGGCAGGCGCACGCTGTCTTTGGGGTTGATGGTGTAGGTCTGCCCTGGCACGGCCAAGCGCGGCCCGGTGGAGATGTCAAAGTCATACCCCGTGAGCACGCGGGCCAGATTGCTGACATCGCTTTGCGTATAGGTTTCTATTTTGTTGCCAATGGCATCGCGCTTTTCGCTACCGTCCAGATTGAGCTGGTACAGGCCAATGGTGAAGAGCTGCATCACCTCGCGGGCGTAGTTCTCATCGGGCAAACGGCCTGTGGCGGCGTTTTCTTTTTGGTTGCCTTTGGTGTTTAAAAAATAACCCATCGCAGGGTTCAGCGTGACGTCTTCCAACAACTGCCTGAAGTTGCCAAACGCGTTCTTCACCAGCCCATCCCAATAGGCGGCAAAGCCGTGGCTGCGCCAGTCAAAATCGGATGAGACCAGCGAGGCCACAAAAATCTCAGACAAAGCCAGCGCCACGCGTTTGCGCATGGCATCGGGCGCGGTTATGAGTTGATTCCACACCATGAAGTCGGCCGGGTAGGTGCTGAAGAAATAGTTGTTGGTATCGACCATGCCATAGCCTCTTGCCTCTAACCAGTCCCACCCCATAGGCCCCTGGGGCGCGGCAAACTGAGTGTTCAACCAAGCAGCAAAGCTGGTGCTACGCAACATGGCGATTTCAGCATCCGACGCAGAGAACTGCGCTTGCAATAAAAATCGCGCAGCTTCTTCGTCGCTGGCGGCGGGGGATGCGCCGACGCCCGTGGCGGCTAAGGGTACGGGTACGGAGCTGGTAATGGCTCCCGCACGGGTTCCACCGCCTCCTCCACAGGCTGTCAATAATGCTGCTGCGCTGGCGACCAAGACACCTGAAGTGGACCCCAAAGTCAGGACAGACTTGATGCTAGTTTAAGTTGCACTCAACTTCTCGCAGCTGGACGGCGCTGCCCCGGTTTTTGCAATTGGTATTGCTGGCTCAATTTCAATCCTGACTTCCTCGACCGCAGTC
>JANXSU010000248.1 GCA_025356545.1 Comamonadaceae bacterium | reverse complement strand
GCCAGATCAGCGTCTGACAAATGCCGATAAAACTCGATCGGCATGGGCGGGCCAATCAGGCTTTTGTCAGGTCGCACGCCTTCGCGAATCGCCTTGGCCAATTGCGCGTCGGTCCATTTGCCAATGCCCGTGTCTGGGTCGGGTGTGATGTTGGCGGCGTAGGCCTTGAAGGGCGGCTCGTCAAACAGCATGCCGCCGGACAGGCCCTTCTCCAGCAGCGGCTGGCCTTTGTCACCGCGTGCAAAGTGACAGTTGCCGCAGGCCACAACACCGTTCATCAAATACTTGCCGCGCTCAATTTGCTCTGAGGGTTGCGCCCATGCGGCGCTGGCGTTGACGACGAGCAAGGCGGTGAGGATCCACTTCTCCAATGTGCTCATGGTGACTCTCCTTATCGGTTGGCATTGAATTTTTTGGCGAACTGCCGAAAAAATTATGCGCCTAAAGGTCTGCCCTGGGAAGTCAGAAATACGCAGTGAACGCGCTGCATCGCTACACTCTCATACGACAAAAATACCAGGAGACAAGACATGCCCCAAGCAACCCTGAAACCAAGCTTCAAACGAAGTTTTCAAACCCTGATCGCCGTCGCCAGCCTGACGGCAGCCACCGCCTTCGCCCAGGCCTACCCCACCAAAACCATTCGCATGGTGGTGCCCTTCCCGCCCGGTGGTGGCAACGACATCATCGCGCGCTTGGTGGCCGAGAAGCTCACCACGCGGCTGGGCCAGACCGTCATCATCGACAACAAGGCCGGGGCCAATGGCATCGTCGGTTTAACCGCCGTGATGCAGGCCGCGCCCGATGGCTACACGCTGGGCATTGCCGCTGCGGGCCCAATGGCGGTGAACCCGAGCTTGTACGACAAGCTGCCCTACCACCCGGTCAAAGACTTCATGCCCATCACCAATATGGTGATCTACCCGCTGCTGCTGGTCACGCACCCCAGCGTGCCCGCCAAGACCATGACCGAACTGTTGGCCCTGGCACGCGCCAAGCCAGGCACGCTCTTCTTTGCATCCCCCGGCAGCGGCAACTCAGGCCATTTGGCGGGTGAGCTGTTGAATTCACTCGCCAAGGTCAACACCGTGCATGTGCCCTATAAAGGCCAAGGCCCGGCCACAGCCGACTTGCTGGCGGGTCAGGTGCAGATGCTCTACAGCAGCATCCCGTCCGTGTTGCCCATGGTGAAAGAAGGCCGCCTGAACGCGCTGGCCATTGGCAGCGCCAAGCGGCTCGCTTCTTTGTCCAACGTGCCCACGATTGCCGAGAGCGGCGTGCCCGGCTATGAAGCTTACTCGTGGATTGGCATCGTGGCGCCGCTTAAAACCCCGCAAGACATCATCACCAAATTAAACCGTGAGATCGTCGCCATCCTGCAGCAAAAAGACGTGGAAGACGACCTGCTGCGTCAAGGCGCTGTGCCCGTGGGCGACACGCCTGAGCACTTTGGCCAGTACATCAAAGACGAGATGGCCAAGTGGGGCGCGGTGGTGAAGTCCGCCAACATCAAGGCGGATTGAAAACATGACTACAAAAACTGAACCCAGCAAACCCACCATTGGCATCATCGGCCTAGGCATCATGGGCAGCGCCATGGCGCTGGAGTTGCTCAAGCATGGCTACCCCGTCACCGGTTTTGATGTCGTACCCGCTGCTTGCAAACGCCTGAAAGTCGCCGGTGGTCAGGCGATGAAATCTGCGATCGCCGTGGCCGATGCGTCCGACATCCTCATCGTGGCCCTGGCCACCTCAGACGCCTTGCGCGCCACCGTCGATCAACTCCTCACTACCCAGCCCAAAGCAACCGGGCAAGCCATGGTCGTGATCGAAACCAGCACCTTGCCGATTGAGGACAAACAACACGCCTTCAAAGCCCTCAAACGCGTCGGCATGACGGTGCTGGACTGCCCCATCAGCGGCACAGCAGTGCGCATGAAAGACCGCGCTTGGACCGTGTTTGCCAGCGGCAGCAAGCCAGCGTTCAAACGCGTCGAGGCGATCTTGAGAGTCTTCACCGACAACGTGCCCTATGTGGGTGCCTTCGGCAACGGCACCAAGATGAAGTTCGCCGCCAACCACCTGGTGGCCATCTACAACGTGGCCTATGCCGAGTCTGTCACCCTGGCGCGCAAGATGGGGCTGGACCCGCAAGACGTGCTCAATCTGTTTGGCAACAGCCCCGTCATCGGCACAGGCGTCATGCGCCTGCGCATGCCCTTCATGATCCAGCGCAGCTACTCACCCCCCACCATGAAGGTGGAAGTCTGGCAAAAAGACATGCAAGTCATCGGCGACATGGCCAAGTCCGTCAACTGCCCCACCCCCCTATTTAACGCAAGCGCAGCCATCTACACGGCAGCCATGGCCCAGGGTCTGGACCAGGAAGACACGGCTTCGACGAGTGAGGTGTTGGCGGGGATGGCGGGGATCAAGTAGCGGCGTGTCTCGTCGGTGTGCTTCATGTAGCTGTGCCACGCGAGCTTGGTTGGCACGGCCAGTCAACGGTGGTGTCGTTCTCCGTGGCACGCTCGCGCAGGATGTTGTGTAGCGTGCTTACAGGGGTGGCGTAACCACCGTTTTGGCGAACAGAAATTTGTAGCCCGCGCGAATGGCCACTGCGCCCGACACCACGCATTGACCTGCCTTGGCGGATTTAATTTTAGGATTTCACGAGCTTATCGTTAACCGAATCGCGCTCCACAAACGCGATTCGAGCTGGTTTTGTTGGCGTGAAGACGTCACGTGTAAGTGAAATGGTCATGGTCTGAGTGTTGTGAAATCGTGAGGCCAATCTAACGTAGGGAATCAGCCTATCCGACGGCACCTCCCGTTTTCCTCCAACCAAACCCACCAACGTACCAAGTGGCTAGGAAGGGGCGTAGCGGCCATTCGCGCTTGCTGCAAAAATTTCCGAGCCAATATGGTGCTGACGCTAACCCACATCGAGCGATACACAACAACCTGCGCGAGCGTGCCGCGTAGAACAGCCACGGACGCTTGGTGCGTTTGCAAGCCAGGGTGGTGTGCGACTGGTTGCGGGGGGGCTTCGACAAACTCAGGCCGAACGGAAAGAGGGACGAATTCCGATCAGGCTTTCAGCAAAGCTGCTACACGTGCCTGCAACACATCGGGCTGTACGTCGCCAGCAACCAGCGGCATTCCCACACGCAAACCCACCCGGTTAAACACCCCACGCCGAAACGGGCGCGCCATGGCTTTGGCTTGGCCATTGACCTGCTCGATGCGGCTGAAGAATGAGCCCCAAAGGTTGGTCAGGGCCATGGGGATCACAGGCACGTGCAGACCGTTAGCCTGGGCGCGCTCCAAGATTTTCATGATGCCGCCTTTAAATTCTTGCAGCGTGCCGTCGCGGGTGATGCCGCCCTCGGGGAAGATGGCGAGCAGGTCGCCCTCGCGCAGCACCTGGGCGGCGGCGGCGAAGGCGGCTTCATAGGCGGCGGGGTCTTCCGCACGCGGAGCAATGGGGATGGCCTTGGCAAGTTTGAACAGCGTGCCGAACACCGGCACAGCGAAGATGCGGTGGTCCATGATGAAACGGATCGGGCGCGGGCTGGCCGCCATTAAGAGCACGGCATCGACATAGCTCACATGGTTACAAGCCAGAATGGCCGCGCCTTGCACGGGAATGTGCTCGTCGCCCGTGACCTTGAAGCGGTAAACGAAATGCGACATCAGCCAGGCCACAAAGCGCAGCAGGTACTCCGGCACCAGCAAGAAGATGTAGCCAGCCACCACGGCGTTGGTCAGGCCGGTGAATAGAAAAATTTGCGGGATGCTGAAGTTGACCTTGAGCAGCACACCGGCCATCAGCGCGCTGACAATCATGAACAGTGCGTTCAAAATATTGTTGGCCGCAATGATGCGGGCGCGGTGCGTGGCCGGGCTGCGCAACTGAATGAGCGCGTACATGGGCACGCTGTACAAGCCGGCAAACAGGCTGAGCAACAAAAGGTCGATCATCACGCGCCAGTGCGCAGGCTGCGCCATGAAGGCCGCCACGCCCATGAGTTCGACCGCAGGCAAGGCGCGTGAAGCCAAGTACAGGTCAACCGCAAACACGCTCATGCCTATGGCCCCGAGCGGCACCAGACCAATCTCCACATGGCGGCGACTCAACACCTCGCACAAGAGCGAGCCGGTGCCAATGCCGATGGAAAACATGACTAACAAAAGCGAGGCCACATGCGCATCGCCGTGCAACACCTCTTTGGCAAAACTGGGGAACTGGCTCAAGAACACCGCGCCAAAAAACCACATCCAGCTGATGCCCAACATGGAGCGAAACACCACCCGATTGCCGTGCGCCAGTTGCAGATTTTTCCAAGTCTCGGTGACCGGGTTCCAGTTGATTTGAAGGTCGGGCGCGGTGACGGCTTGCGCCGGGATGAACTGCGCCACCAAGCGGCCGATCACAGCCAGCGCCACGCAGGCCAGCGCCACGTCGCGTGGGCCGGTTTGTGGGATGGCCACCAACAGGCCTCCCACCACATTGCCCAACAAAATAGCGACGAAAGTGCCCATCTCCACCATGCCGTTGCCGCCGGTCAACTCGCGTTCGCTCAGCACCTGCGGCAGGTAAGAAAATTTGACCGGGCCGAACAGCGTGGAGTGCAGACCCATGAGGAAGGTACAGGCCAAGAGCGTGGGCACGTTGCCCATGATGAAGCCTGCCGCCGCAATCAGCATGATGGCGATTTCCAGGCTCTTCACGAAGCGCATCACGCGCGTCTTCTCCAGCTTGTCGGCCAGTTGGCCGCTGGTGGCAGAGAATAAGAGAAAGGGCAGGATGAACAGCGCCCCAATCACCAGCCCGGCCAGCGCGGGTGACAACCAGCCCAGACTGAGCTGGTAGGTCACCATCACGGTGAAGGCGAACTTGAACAGGTTGTCGTTGGCCGCGCCGCAAAACTGCGTCCAGAAAAACGGGCCGAAGCGGCGCTGGCGCAGCAGGGCGAATTGGTTGGGGGTGTTCACCCGGTAAACACCGTTAACACCCCGGTGTAGCCATAGAGATGATGGCGGGCGATTTCGCCCCCGGCGAAGAAGCCGACCAAGGGCACATCGCCCAGGGCGCGGCGCACGATTTGCAGTTCGGCACTCGGCCCACCGAAGTGCGGGCCGCCGCGACCCGAGCAGCTCACGTACACCGCCCCTGTGATGTGGCGGGCGGGATGCGGTGCGGCAGGGATTTGCATTGGCGCGTGACCCAGCCCCAAGCCCATGGAGGTGGCCGTCTCAACGCTGGCTTCCTCGGGTTCCAACTCTTCGCGGATCTCAGCGCAGATGCGCATCAGGTCGGCGCGAGCGGCCTGCACATTACGCTGGCAAAACGCGAGTTGCATGCCTTCCTCGACCAAGTCGGCCACGGCCACGCCGCCGCGCATTGGGTCCAGGCCGATGAGGTGACGCACGATCACATCGTTGCCAAAGTTGCCGGTGCGGCTGATGGCGGCTGCATCAGTGCTTGTTTCAGGCCGCATCAAGCCGACCAGCGTGGCACGTAGGGCCTGCATGGCCGACTCGGGCTGATCGAGTGACACGTTCAGGTCGCGCAGCAGCACATCCAGCGCGGGCTCACCGTCCAACTCAAGGGCAACATTGCGGTCGGCTTGGGTCACCCGGCGTGCGGGGCTCACCGGCAGGCAACCCTGCGTCACACGTGACACCAGGTGAATGTCACGGCCAAAAGCCACGCCACTCAAGCCGCCATGAAACACGCCGCTGGACAAACCCTGGCCACGCATGAAGCCGTCGCCGCCCACGGCAAACTGCACAGTCTGCGTACGGCTGGCGGCCAGGCCGCCAAACAGGTAGCCTGAGTCGGTGCGCTCGGCCATCTCGGTGATGAGCTCGGTCAGCTCCGGCGTGTCGCTGTCGGCGTGCACCAGGGCAGTGTGCGCCTCAAAGCCGATACCGAGCGGCGCGATGCCTGAGAACACGCGGTACTGGTCGCTGGGCAACTCACACAGCATCAGCACCAGCGCGGGTTCGTCAAAGTACTCGGCGTTGTTGGCAGCCACGCCCACGCCCACCGTACCTGTCCAGTCGGTCACCTCGGGCAGCTCGGTACGCAGGTGAGCCAGGATGTCTTGCGCTGCATCGGCGTAATGGTCAGTGATGTAGAGCAGCGCGAGCGTGGGGGTTTTCACATAGTCCGGCAAAGCCATTTGGCCGCGCAACTGCGCCAATACCAGCGCAGCGGCCATGGCCCACTGCGGGTGGGTGGCGTGGCCGTAGGCGAAGCGTTTCATGACGGGCAGTAACCAGTTAGGTTAACGGCGACTGGCTGGTTTTTTTACTACTTTTTTGGCTGCAGCCTTGGGTTTAGTGGCGTGAGCAGCTCCTGATTTTGTAGCAGATGGTTTGGCCTTGTCAGCTTGTTGGTCTGCCTGCT
>JANXSU010000232.1 GCA_025356545.1 Comamonadaceae bacterium | reverse complement strand
CAAGCTGGCCCAGGCCTTGAGCATCCCCGTCATTGCCTCAGGCGGCTTGAGCAATATGGCCGACATTGAAGCCCTGTGTGCGGTGGAAGACGAAGGCGTTGAAGGTGTGATCTGTGGCCGTGCCATTTACACCGGCGACCTGGACTTTGAGGCCGCACAGCTTCGCGCTGACGGGCTATGACCCTTGCGCCGGCCGTGCTGGTCTGCCACCGTGACCAGCCCTGCGCTGAGTTGCGGCTGACCACCGGTGATCGCCTGCTGGTGGCACTGCATGGTGCCCATGTGTTGTCCTGGACGACTGCCGACGGCAAGGAGCAGTTGTATCTGAGTCCTCGTGCGGTTTTTGACGGGCGCAGTGCCATCAGGGGTGGTGTCCCCCTAAGTTTTCCGCAATTCAACGAACGTGGCGCTCTGCCCAAGCACGGTTTTGTCCGCAATTTGCCTTGGGCGGTATTACCCGATCTGGGTGACGCGCCCGAGGGGGCAGCCCGATTACGACTACAGATCAGCGATAGCGAGGCGACGCGAGCCCTTTGGCCGAAGGCATTCAAGCTTGAGTTGATTCTGACGCTGTCAGTGGGTCGCTTGGATATGCAAGTCGTCGTCAACAACACCGACGCTGTACCCTGGGACTTTGCCCTGGCACTGCACACCTACCTGGCGGTTGATGCCATTGAAGGCACCGCATTGGAGGGTTTGGGCGGTCTGCGCTACTGGGATTCGGTGGGCAGCCCTGCTCGTTGGCTCACACATCTCCAGCGTGCTGAAGCTCTGCAGTTTGACGGTGAGGTGGACCGTGTTTATCAGGGCATGGATGGAACGCAGCTGCTGAAATTGCAACACGCGGGCGGTACTTTGACCATGACCCAAAGTGCCAGTTTCACCGAGCTGGTCGTCTGGAACGCCGGAGCCCATCGCTGCGCGGCCATGTCTGACATGCCTACCGATGGTTACCGCCACATGCTTTGTGTCGAAGCGGCTCGGGTGGATGTGCCCATAACGCTGGCACCGGGTGCCCGTTGGGACGGCTGGCAACAGATATGCTGCGTGTGAACGCCTTGATTTTTATTCCTCGATTTTTCTTTTTCTATGCTGGCTAAACGCATCATCCCCTGCTTGGACGTGACCGGTGGTCGCGTCGTCAAAGGCGTCAATTTTGTGGAACTGCGCGATGCCGGTGACCCGGTCGAGATCGCTGCGCGTTACAACGAGCAGGGTGCGGACGAGCTCACATTTTTGGACATCACCGCCACCAGCGATGGGCGTGATTTGATTTTGCACATCATTGAAGCGGTGGCATCCCAGGTGTTCATCCCACTCACCGTGGGCGGTGGCGTACGCACGGTGGACGATGTGCGTCGCCTGCTCAATGCCGGGGCTGACAAGACCAGCTTCAACTCGGCCGCGCTGGCTAACCCGGATGTGATCAATGAGGTGTCGGCCAAGTACGGTGCACAGTGCATTGTGGTGGCCATTGACGCCAAACGCCGCTCCGACGAGGCCGCTCTGACCCAAGGTGCAGGCTGGGATGTGTACAGCCACGGTGGACGCAAAAACACCGGGCTGGACGCCGTGGCCTGGGCGAAGGAGATGACCCAGCGCGGAGCGGGCGAAATTTTGCTCACCAGCATGGATCGAGACGGCACTAAATCAGGTTTTGATCTGGCGTTGACGCGCGCTGTGAGTGACGCGGTGAACGTGCCGGTCATTGCCTCCGGCGGTGTGGGCACGCTGGATCATCTGGTAGATGGCATCAAACTGGGTGGTGCAGACGCCGTACTGGCCGCCAGCATCTTTCACTACGGTGAATTCACCGTGGGCCAAGCCAAGCGCTATATGGCGCAGCACGGTATTCCCGTACGGCTGTGATGGCCATGGCCATCGCCGACAATACCGCCATGAAAACACCTGTGAACTGGTTAGATGCTGTGAAATGGGACGCGCAAGGCCTGGTGCCCGTGATCGCGCAAGAGGCGTCTAGCAAAGACGTGCTGATGTTCGCCTGGATGAACCGCGAGGCGCTTGAAAAAACGGCCGAGCTGGGGCGCGCGGTGTACTTCAGCCGCTCTCGGGGCAAGCTCTGGTTCAAGGGCGAAGAATCGGGTCATGTGCAGACCGTGCATGAAATTCGTGTGGACTGCGATAACGATGTCGTCCTACTTCAGGTCACACAACTCGGGCATGAACCCGGCATCGCTTGTCACACTGGCCGCCACAGTTGTTTCTTCAGTGTGTACAAAGATGGTGAATGGACAAGCACCGAACCGGTCTTGAAAGATCCGGCATCGATCTACAAATAATCCAATAACATGGCGGGAC
>JANXSU010000225.1 GCA_025356545.1 Comamonadaceae bacterium | reverse complement strand
GCGACTCTTCCAGGGTGGAGATCAGGTCCACCAGTTGCTCATCCGTCAGCTTCATGTTTATCCCAATCATTGTTGATAACCTATTTTATCAACAATGAATGGGGCAAATAAGACAGCGACTGGAACCTCACTTCAAAGCAGCCCCGAGCGACCTCGAAAGAGGGGGGTTGTTTCAAACTACCCCGTAAAAACCCTTGGCCGAGGAAGGTGTCAAAAATCAGGGTGGATGCATCAACAGTTGGCGCCTGTTGGCGCCAAATAAAGCTCTGACTTGTAACGGCGGGAAGTTTTTGATTCGTCGTCATACGGCACTGCGCAGTGACGAATAAATCCTATCCATGCTGCCCATAAAGGTCCGGACTGGCCGCAGAGAATCCAAAATATAGTTCTATCCTATGGCCCGAAAAGTTCGCTGTGTGAGCCGAGCCTGGCCAGTCGCAAGACCTCGGCATCAGGCTTGCGGTAGATCAGCACCAGGTCAGGCTTGACATGACAGTCACGGTAGCCAGCCCATTCTCCAGTCAAATCGTGATCACGGTGTCGCGGCTCTAATGGCTGGTCATTCGCCAACGCCGTTAACACGGGTATCAGGTTTGCGTCCAGTGTTACCCGGTGCTGACCCTTGGCCTCCCGCTTGTAGTCGCGTTTGAATGCCGATGACCTGTCAATCGTCCGCATGCAAATCTGCCATCAGCGCATCGACGTTGGCAAAGCGTTTTCCCTTTCCAGCTTCAAGCTCGGCTATCGCCTTGCGCGTAGTGGCGTTCGGAACTTTGACCTCGAATGGCAATCGCCGTTCGTCTGCAACACGCAGCATCAACAGTCGGATGGCATCAGAAATGGACAGGCCCATTGCTGCAAGCGCGTCGGCTGCGCGCTCTTTGGTGTCTAAGTCGATGCGAGCACGGACGTAGGAATCGGCAGTCGTCATGGGGGATCTCCTTGGCTCATTGTGTGAACATGATTGTAGTCACATTGGGACTACACAACAACCCGAGCGACCACGAAAGAGGGGGGGGGTAGGCTCAGCCTACCCCGTAAAAACCCTGAGCCGAGGAGGCTGCCAAAAATCGGGGGGGGCATGCATCAACCATCGTCACTGATGTTTTAAGCATGATGTACATCAGTAGACATTACTTTAAATGCATATACAAAAAATGCTTGATTGATAAAATAAACGCATCTACAATAAATTAGATGGGTAATAAGCTGATCTGGGATGAAGCCAAGCGCCAAAGCAATTTAAGCAAGCATGGGCTGGATTTTGCAGATGCGGCTGAGGTGCTGGATTCGCACTATCGCCTCGACATTGCTGCCGTGCGTGGGGGTGAAGTGCGAATGCAGTCCATTTCCTACGCACTGGGCTTTTTGGCGGTGCTGACGGTGGTACACACAGAGCGCGATGGTGCAACGCGCGTCATCAGCTTTCGCCGCGCAAGCAACGAAGAACGTGAGGTATACGATGCCTGGCTCCAAAACGAATGAACTCTCCCGCGACCAGGTGCTGGCCGCGGTACGCGCCCTTCCGCTGGGGAGCGGGTATGTATGGGATGGCGTCAGCGAGGATGACCGACCACTGAATGCAGAGGAACTGCAGACCGGGTTGGCTGTGGCGCTCAAGAAGCGCGGTCGCCCAATTGGTAGCGGTACGAAAGAACAAGTGGCCATCCGCTTTGACCGCGATGTGCTCAGTGCGTTTCGTGGCACAGGCCCTGGCTGGCAGACGCGCATGAACGAGGCATTGCGGGAATGGCTGAGCACCCATTCCTCGGTGTAACCCCACCTGAAATCATCTCAAAAATCTTCTGAGCAAGTGAAAAAGAGAGCTCCGCCGGGCAACCGGTCCCACCTGGAGTAAGAGTCCCCCCGAGTTCGACACCAAACCCCGGTATCCTGACCTTGCAGTTTTGTCTGGGCTATATGGTCTGGCTGAAGACGTGCAGGAGTCACTGGATGCCTCAGTGTGCGTTTGCTGGAAGCACGTGGACCGAATCTGGGCTTCCCCCACAGTAGTGGCGTCAACGGATCCGAATTTACCCATATGCGTGAACTGCGCACCCAGCACGATGGACGCCCGTTTCGAACCCTGTATGCGTTTGACCCCCGACGCTCGGCCATCTTGCTGATCGGTGGCGACAAGACCGGAGACGACCGATGGTATGACGTGTACGTCCCACGTGCGGATGGGCTCTACGATGAACACCTGGAACAACTTCGAAAGGAAGGGTTGATCAATGGCTAACAAATTTTCTGATCTGCGCGCGGGCATGTCGCCCGAATCGTTGGTGAGAGCAGAAAGCAAAGCAACGTCTATGCTGGCAGAGATGCCGCTGAATGAATTGCGGCAAGCGCGGGGACTATCCCAAAAAGTATTGGCCGAAGTCCTGCACGTGCAGCAGCCTTCGATTGCCAAAATGGAAAAACGCACAGACATGTACTTGTCCACCCTGCGCAGTCACATCGAAGCCATGGGGGGGCAGTTGGAGGTGGTTGCGCGCTTTCCTGACGGGGCAGTCAAAATCAGCAATTTCAGCGAAATTGGTTCATCGGCAGCGTAGCATCAGAACGCTTATGGGGCGTGTCTTTGTCACTCCAGTGGCGCTTCGAAAAAATTGATGCTGCATTCAAATATCGAGGTCATTTCTTCGTCTTGGCCTCAAGGCTTTTCTGTACGCGCTGCTTCTTGGCCAGGTATTTCAGGCGGTTTTGCTCTTGCACGGTTTGGATGGCAGCATCGGTATCTGCCTTCCAGTCGATCTTGATCTTGGTCTTGAGCTTTTCGGCTTGCTCGCACATAGCGACAGTGCGCTTGTGTACGGAGACGGCGTTGCCGGTTGCCCTGCGACGGACCATACGCAGGAGGTCGGAGATTTCTTTGCGCTCAATCAGAAGGGATTCAATGCCGTCAATCAACTTGCGTACCAAGCGGTCACTGGCCGCAGATTTGCCCACACGCAAGTCGGACAACTTCTCGTAGCGGTCAACGGTATCGAGCTTCACGAACCGCCACCGCCCTGATACGAACTTCACCATTTTTCCAGCGACAGGTTCGTATTCGTATTCAGTGCTGCCACGAACGAACCACTTGTCTTGCTTGAGGAACCGAATTACCAAACGCCCGCTGATGAAGGGCTGGGCGCGTTCAAGCAGGTTGTTCCAGTTGTCGATTGCGTTATCAATCTCTTGCAGATTGATCACTAGCTTTTGAATGGATGTGGTGCAAGCACGCTCGATCAGCTTGGACCGAACGGGGATGTATTCTTTCTTGGTAGCCATGGTTCAAGCCACCGATTGCACAAACGAAACCGCCCACCTGATCCCAAGGCGGGCGCTCATTACGCCAATCCGTACATCGTTGCAAACTAACAATAAACAAGCATTTCCGCTTTGGGACATAACGCCAGTAAGTACAAAAAACTATATTGATATCAACATCCTTATATCACCGCGACTTCATCATAAGCAGGATATTTTGAAAAAAAGAAGCATGAAAAGACACCATGCAGAGAAAGAATCACCGAGGCACCGTCGATCAAGGCTTGGTTCGGCGCTCTGACGTGCTCACCAGTGAAGTTGCCTCGACCGTCACCAACGCCGAAGACCGTGGCCACCAGGTTGGTGATGTAAGCAGGATCAGAGGTCCCGACAATGTTGAACTCACGGCACACACGTTCACTGAAAGCGCGGATACCTATGGAGATGCCTTGATTCTCAAAAGTAAGCGGCTGGGCACGGCACCTTGACCGTGCCGCTGATTCAGGGTTGCGGTTGCCAGTGGTGTGGCAGTAGTTCCTCGATGCGGCTGTTCATGTGCGATGGCAGTCTAGTCAGAACGTCCTTCAGATACGCCCATGGGTCATGCCCTTGCAACTTTGCCGACTGCAGCAAGCTCATCACGACGGCAGCACGTTGGCCGGCCAGCTCACTACCTGCAAATAACCAAGCCCGGCGTCCCATAGCCCATGGCCGAATCAGATTCTCAAGATGGTTGTTATCAATTTGGACGTTGCCATCGGCCAAGTAATTTGTAAGCGCTTCCCATCGGTTCAGGCTGTAGTCAATCGCCTTGGCGGTGGCGCTACCCTCGGGCACGCGTTGACGCTCCAGCATCAACCACGCATGCAGGTCTTGGCAAAGAGGCTTGGAGCTTGACTGCCTGATAACCTGCCGATCTTCAGGCGATAAGCCTTTGACTTGGCGTTCAATTTGGTAGAGCGCTGCAATGTGCTGTATGGCCTGCGTGCCCACCGGACTCAGGTTGTCTTTGACCAATTCATCAAACTTGCGTCGTGCGTGGGCGAGACAAGCTGCGCCGACACGGGTCTCCTGCTTTATGACCTGCTCGTACACACCGTATCCGTCGGATAACAGCGTGCCCGACCAGCCCTTGAGGAACTCAAGGGGGTATTTTGCCCCTCTGCCCAAGCAGAATTCGTACACCACGCCAGGAGAAACATCAAAGCCGCTTCGGGCATAAGCCCAGACGTAGGCCCGTTTGGTCTTGCCCGCTCCGGGGTCCAGCATTGCCACCGGCGTCTCATCGGCATGAACCACGGCACAGCTGAGAACAAACTCCCGGTGCGCCGCATACAGGGGCAGCAGTGCTGCACCTGCCTGGCCGGACCACGACGCCAGCGTGGAGCGCGGCGTGTGAACGCCGGAACGGGCGTTGATTTGTTCCTGGCGGTAATACGGAATGTGGTCAACGAAGCGGCTCACGGTCGTGTGCGCCACCAGGCCGGCCGTGGGCATGCCCTTGTCGATGATTTGTGGATCCACTGGCTCTTGCACCAGGGTCTGGCAACACTTACAGGCCCACTTGCCGCGGATATGGCGGTGCACGAAGAATTCAGCTGGGATGATGTCCAGTCGCTCGCTCACGTCTTCGCCGATACGCACCATGGCCTCTCCACAAGTACAGGTCGTGTTCGCTGGCTCATGGTGGTGGTCTACCCGTTTGAGGTGCTCGGGCAAAGCTTGGCGTTTGGGTTTGCGACGAGTGTCGGCGTCTGCAGTAGTGTCCGGCACCTTGCATGCCGCCTTCAGCGCTGCGAGTTGGGCTTCTAGGTCCGCCTGGTCGGCAGCCATCGTTTCTTCAAACAACTGGCGCTGCTCAGCATTCATGCGTTCGGTCTTGGCAGCAAACTGCCGGGCCTTTAGGCGGCGCAGTTCAAAGGTGATGCTGGCGATCTTGGCATCCCTGAACTCAATAGCCTGGGCCTGTGATTCGATTTGCCGACTCTGCTCACCAACGTGTGCCAACACGCGGGCAGCCAATTCGGCGGCGGCAGCGGGGCTCAGGCCGACAAAGTCTTGGGGCTTAAGTTGGTCCACGCGTAGCATGTTTGTATTGTGCAAAATCCACACGCAAAAGAGAATTAGGGCATCCTCCAATTGCCCTTTTTACAGCGTTAAAGGACAGTTCCTACACTCGCGTAATGGACTGCATTTGTTCCAGCCGGCTCCATGGAAGCCCCAGTACCAGGGCATCGAATTGCTGCTTTGTCAGCGTGAGTGAGGTGGCCATATTGGCGCCACCGCGCGCGGCCATTCAAACCCGCCTTGATTGAGCCGCCGGGCCGCACACCACATGCCAAATCCATCGTGCAGCAACAGCTTCATTCGATTGCCCCGCGCGTTGGCGAACAGGTATCCATGGTGCGCCTGGGCTGAGCCGAACACTTGCACCACTCGGGCCAGCAGGCGCTCCGTGCCCATGCGCATGTCAATCGGAGCGGTGGCCAGCCACAGCGCGTCGATGCGGATCATCTCAGCCACTCGCGCAGCCAGACGCCACAATCGCCTGCCAGCTCACTGGGCCACATCACAGTCACCGAGGATGTGCCGCGCCGCAACTCCATGCGGATCTCTGCCGTGGCCGCCACAGCCACAGGTTTGGTGAGAGCGGGTTCTGGTTCCGTGCTCAAGGTGACCGGAACAAACGCCTGTGGTTGAACGACCAGCATTCCTTGGCTATGTTCACGTATCCATCGGTGCACGATGTTGGTATTGATGCCGTGCTGCAGTGCCACTCCAGCAATGGACGCGCCCGGATGCGTGCATGCATCGACAACCTGCAGCTTGAGTTCATGACTGTAGAACCGGCGCTTGGGGACTTGGGTGGTGTGAGCTTCGCTCGCCATGGTGTGCATGATGTTCATCGCGCACACTATCTCAACTCATCAGTCGGCTTTCAAGATGGGATGCCCAGCCGCTTAGTGCGCCAGCAAAGCTGGCAAGAGATAGTCAATGAAAGTTTGATACTGATAAGAAATGGCGAATCAATCAGGCCCCGAGTCATGCGTCACACATCGCGAGGTGTGGGGCGAAGCGTTGACAGGGGAAACCGGCGGGCCAGCCATTGAGCCGCGAAATCAGGAAATTGGGATGCCGATGCTGTTAAGCGAAGCAGAAGGCAATACGGGACATGACGTCAATCGCAAGTCATATTCTGATCCCACGCGGTCGAAGACCCTGAGCACGCCGGGAAGTCTCTTGCACGGAAGCTGGGATATCTCACCTGCGCCCGATGCGCATGTATCGGGCGGGACAGGCAAGGCTAAAAGCCGTAACCCTGTCGTTCACGCAGGTGAGAAGTCGGATACGCCCGTAGTACCGGGGAAGCCGCCGAACAATGGGGATGACCCTGCGGAGGTGGTGGAGGAAAGGGGCGTAGCCAAAGGAAACGTCAACAAGAACCCCGCGTCCCGGACTCAGAGCCGGACCAGTTGCGCGTCGATGGGGCTTGAAGGCGTACGCGTAGTAGCCCGTCGGGATAAGACGGTGCGTTTCACGGCATTGCTGCACCACATAACGCCGCAGCTATTGGTGGAGAGCTTCTATGCGCTACGCCATGACGCGGCGGCGGGAGTGGACGGTGTGACGTGGCGAGACTACGAGGAAGGACTCTACGAGCG
>JANXSU010000219.1 GCA_025356545.1 Comamonadaceae bacterium | reverse complement strand
TTACAGCCACACCGAACTCAGCGCTGGCGTGCCCGGCACGGTGTTCAAAAACACGGGCAATGACTTGCGGGTTGAGGCCCGCCAAACCAAGCTCAGTGCGCTCGATGGCGTGATCGGTCTTCAATGGGAACAAAGCAATTTTTCAGCCGACGGCAGCGAGGCCTTTGCCCCCTACAGCCGTACTGCACAGATGGCGATGTTTGCGCATGAAGAGCTTGCCACAAGCTGGGGCAAGCTCAGTGCGGGTGCGCGGCTGGCGTCGGTGCAGGTGGAGTCACTGGGCAACCCGGCGATTGCCCGCTTCACGCCCGGCAGCCGCAGTTTCAACCCGGCTAGCTTGGCCCTGGGCGGCTTGTGGAAAATTGCACCCGAGTGGCAGCTCACCAGCAACCTGGCCTGGAGTGAGCGCGCGCCCAAAGACGTCGAGTTGTTTGCCAACGGCGTGCATGTGGCCACCAACACGTTTGAAATCGGCAATGTGAATCTGGACAAAGAGCGCTCTACCAACCTGGACGTGGGTGCGGCCTGGAAGCGCGGCGCGCACAACGCCAGCGTGCAGGCCTTCGTCAATCAGTTCAGCAACTACATATCGCTGGAGCCGACCGACTTGAGTGCACCCGTGCCGGTATACAGCACCACGCAAGTGCAGGCTCGCTTCACCGGGCTAGAAGCGAACGGCAAACTGCGCCTGAGGGAAGGCGCGCAAACCTTGGACCTGGCCCTGCGCTGGGACACCGTGCAAGCCGACAACCTCAGCACCGGCCAGCCCTTGCCGCGCATCGCCCCCATGCGCACCGGGGCCACGTTGCTGTGGTCTAGCGGGCCGTGGGGTGCGCGCGTGGGAGTGGATCAACTGGCCGCGCAAAGCCGTGTGCCCGTGGGCCAGCTCGCAACCGATGGTTACACCCTGTGGAACGCGGCGTTGACCTTCAAAGCCAAGTCAGGCCCGACCAACCTGCTTTGGTACGCGCGGCTAGACAACGCGGGCGACACGCTGGCCTACTCCAGCAGCTCCATCCTCACGCAGACCGTGCCTGGCAAGGTGCCGTTGCCGGGGCGGAGTTTGAAAGTCGGTTTGCAATTGAGTTTTTGAGATGAGACTGAAGCACATGAAATCACCTTGGTTACTGGCTGGTGGAATCACGTTGGCGCTAGTTGTCATCATCATCGGAGTCGCGCTCAGTGCCCCCGCGACCGCGCTGAATTTTGTGGCGTCGATCCGGTCGCATCGTGTTCAAGAATCCTTACCCTACGGCCCCTTGCCGCGTCATCGGTTGGACGTGTATGCGCCTCTCACAGCCGCGCCATCCAGCGGCCATCCGGTGGTGGTGTTCTTTTATGGGGGTGCGTGGAACCGGGGTGATCGGGCTGACTACCGCTTCGTGGGCGAAGCGCTGGCGGCGCGCGGCGTGTTGACCCTGGTGGCTGATTACCGCCTCTACCCCGAGGTGCGTTACCCAGATTTTCTGGCTGACAGTGCGCAAGCCTTGGCTTTTGGTCTGCGTGAGGCGAAGCGCTTGGGCGGCGACCCACAGCGCGTCTTTGTCATGGGCCACAGTGCGGGGGCCTATAACGCCGCTATGTTGGCGCTAGACGCCACGCGCCTGGCCCCGACCGGGCACTCCCCGCGTGAGCTGGCGGGTTGGATCGGGCTGGCCGGCCCCTACGAATTTCTGCCGATGACCAACGTGGATGCCCAACCGGTTTTCTTTCACCCCAACTATCCTCAGGGCACGCAACCGATCAGCTATGTGTCGAAGGACGCACCCCGCAGTTTTTTGGCCGCACCCGTAGAGGACAGCGTGGTGAACCCGCAGCGCAACACGCTGGGGCTTGCGGCGGTTCTGCGCAGCGCGGGCGTGCCAGTTCAAGTGCAGTTGTATGAGCGCGTCAACCACATGAGCTTGATCGGGGCCATGGCCTGGCCGCTGCATGGCCTGGCACCCGTGCTGGATGACGTGGTGACCTTCATCAACACGGGTGCGGGTGACGTGGATTTCGGAAATTAGATTTGCGAGCCCTTGACAAGGCCGCCTGAACATTGGCGAGCATGTGGTTGCGCCATTGGCATAACTACTCCTTGGTGATGTTGCCTTCTACCGTCAGCTTGCCGAATTTCTCCACCTCAGCCGCTGTAAAGGCCCGCGATTCGTCTGAAGAGCCGGGGATGATTTCAAAGCCCTGGTTTTCCAGCTTTTCACGCACGTCGGGCAGGTATTTGCTTGGCTTGTCAGTGGTGACTGCCTGGGCGCGCAGCTTTTTGGACTTGATGTGCGGCAGACCACCCACATGTCGATGAAGATGATTTGCGTCTGGCCGCCAATGGTGTCTGTCACCGCCTGCGGCGGGCTCTTGTAGGGAATGCCTGCAATGTCCACCCCCATGCGTTTGGCAAAAATCGCCGCCGGAATCAGGTTGCCACTGGAGCCATAGGCGTACGACAGCTTCTTGAACAGTGAGGGGTTGGCGGCATGGGTGGTGGTGGAGTCAAACACAAAGGTGTAGCCGTTAGGCGCGGCTTTGGCCACGGCGTCGGCGCCGATGGAGCCCTGGGCACCAGGGCGGTTTTCAACGACAACCGCCTGCTTGAGATCGCCCGAGATCTTGTCACCTACCAGTCGGCGCGCGGCTGAGCTATGCCGACCTGTCGCTGTTCCAGTTGGTGGAGGGACTGCTCTATGCCTTCCCCAAGGCCACAAAACGTACCTTGAAAAAAACCCCGCTGGTGCTGGCGCTGCGCGATCGTGTCGCGCAACAACGACGTGTCGCCGCCTACCTGCTCAGCGAACGCCGCATTCACTTTAGCGAGGACGGCATCTTCCGGCGTTACCCGGAGCTGGATGCTTGAGTGGCCCGCGTGCCGTCTGGTTTATCCGCCTGACTTCACGTAGTCCCACAGCGCTTTGACGTCCTCCGCCGAGAGCTGCGACTTCCAGGCGGGCATGCCTTTGGCCGTGCCGTCCAACACCGATTTTTGAAAACGCGCTGCATCGTTCTGCGGGAACTTTCGCAGGTCAAACGCCAGACCGGTGCTGACCAAATCCCGTCCGTGGCAACTGGCGCAAAAGTCTTTGTAAATATCGCGGCCCAGGCTGGCGTCATCGGCCTGGGCCAACTTGGCTGTGCCCAAGATCAACGCAAAAATCAAACGTCGCATCTCAGACCCTGCGCGTGCGCATCTTCGTGCCCTTGATGTCGGGAATCCAGGGCGTGTCGGTCCAGCCTATGCCGCGTCGCGCCACTTGCACGTCAATCAGATAGGGCTTGCCATCGAAGGTGGATTTTTTGGCCCGCGCCAAGGCGGCTTTGAGCTCCAGCGGGTTACTCACCACCTCACCTTTGACACCAAAGCCCGAGGCGATGGACGCCATGTTCATGTCGGGGCTGCCCAGGTAGCTGCCCAGGTACTGCCCAGTCTCCACCATGCGGCCCGAAGGTGCATTGGCGATGGTGCGCGTGTGCGGGCCACCGTAGGCGTGGTTGTTGTACACGATGGTGATAACGGGCAGCTCTAGGCGCGCCATGTTCCACAGCGCATGCGGGCCAAAAAGAAACGAGCCATCACCCACCAGACAAATCACCTGCTGGTTGGGCCGTGCCAGCTTGACGCCCGCCGCCGTGCCCACGCCCGAGCCCAAGTGCCCGCCGTAGTAGAAAAACAGCTCGCGCCCACCGACCGGGTTGAAGTTGAAAGAGTGCATGGCGACCGAGCCTGCCTCGTGCACGATGATGGCGTCCGGGTCGGCGAACTGGGCCACTTCCCAGGTCACGCGGTCGGCAATCAGCGGCGAGTTGTCCCACTCCGGGTTGTTGACGATGCCCGCGCGGATGAGGCGTGATTGCGTGGTGTACTTGCGCACTTCGGCAGCGCGCTCGGCTGCCAGCGCGTGCAGGGCGGGCGTCATCAGCTGCTCTACCGCTGCCAGTAAATCGTCCAGCCCCAGGCCCACATCGGACACCAGCGGCACGTCGGTGCTCATCACCTTGCCCATGTTGTTGTAGTCGATGCGCATGTCGATGAATTTGACGTTGCGCCCCACGATGGGGTTCACGCCGTTGTGCTGCATCTTGTTGCCCACATTGATGGCGACATCGTAGTTTTTGGGCCAGGTGATGGAGGCCAGCGTGCCTGCGGGTGCGTTGCCCACCCACAGCGGATGCGCTTCGGGAAAGTTCACCCACATTTGGCGCATTTGCGTGACTGGCATGCCCAGCAGCTCGGCCAAGCGCACCACCTTGGCCACGGCTTTGGCCTTGTAGATTTCATCACCCACCACCAGCACTGGCATCTTGGCCTCGACCAGCAGCTTGGCGGCGCGCTCGACTTCGGTGGGGTTGGGGCGCACGCGCATTCGGGTGTCAAAGTGGCTTTGTTGAATGATCTCGGTGCGGGTGCGCTCGTCGGTGTAGTCGGAGTGCCAGGTGAGATAGGTCGGCCCGTGGGGCGGCGTCCACGCGGTCTTGAAGGCGTGGCGCACCGTCTCGGCAATCATCGAAGGGCCGCGCGCCATCCACGAATATTTGGTGAGCGGTTGCAGCACCTGCTCTTGGTTGGCGATTTCTTCAAACGCATCACGCCCGCCTTGTTTGGATTTCTCGGTGCGGTAGGAGTAAACCACCAGCGGGGTCTGCTCCTTGTAGGCGTTGAACACCTGGCCCATGGCGTTCATCAGGCCCACTGCGCCGGACTGCATCACCAGCGTGGGTTCTTGCGAGGCCTTGATGTAGCCTGCCGCCATGGCCGCACCCGGGCCTTCGTGCGGCGTCAGGATGTATTGCAGCTTGGGGCGGTCCACCAACGCCTCATAAAACTGCGCGTCTTCACTGGCGGAGTTGCCGAAGATGTACTTGACGCCGCAGCCCATCAACTGCTCGGCAAAGCACGCGCCGCCTGTGCCGGTGAAGGATTTGACGGGTGGGTTGGCTGCCGCGCCAGCGCTCGGTGCGGGCGTTTGCGCGTGGGCTGCGTTGTTGAGGGATGACAGCACCAACTCGGCAGCGGCCACCGTCATGCCCGCTGTTTTCATGTTGTCCAAAAATCCGCGTCGGGAGATGACTTTGGACAAGTAGTTGTGAACTAAATCGCGCATTTGAAACTCCTGTTTTTAGCGTGAGACGGGTGCAGATTTTGGCGAGTTAGGCCCGTAGTCCGCCGCCAAAAAAGTCGCCATGGTTTTGATGTCCTCGCCCGTCCACACGGCGCCACGCGCCACCATGCGATAGAGCGCGGCCTCCCAGGCGCGCGTGTCTTGCCGCTGGTCGCGCCAAATGGAGTCGCTATGGCACTGAAAGCATTTGCTGACTGTCAGCTCACGTGCCGGGTGCGAGGTCGCAGCGGGGACGGGCGTTGGCGTTGTGTTCTGGGCCAGAACCGGGCAGGTCACAGCCAAGATGAGCAACGCGGTGGCAAGGAAGTTTCTACTTTGTGGCTGCATGGCCTGGCTCCTGTGAAATGGGCTCGCACTTGAATCGCACGTGACATGCGCGATAGGGTGACACTGTGTGTGCAAATTGGACAGGATTTTTCAGTGCAAATGGGCGTACGCACCTCGGTGATTACCCTTGCCCGTCTTGTACTACCATTTGGGTCTCATTTTTCTGCATTCGTCCACCTTGAAAGCGCAACCATGTCGCAACTGCAACTGACCATCGCCACCACCGACTATGACCACTTTCGGGACTTTCGCTCCGGCGTTGTCAAAGCCGAAGGGATTGACCTGAACTGGTTGAACCTGGGCCACCACGAGTGCTTTGCGCGCTTCACAGCCGGGCGTGAATTTGACCTGTCCGAGTTGTCCTTCGCCAAGTTCTCCACCCAAGTGACCCGAGAGGACAGCGACATCATTGGCCTGCCCGTGATCTGCTCGCGCCTGTTTCGCTTCAGCTCGTTTTATGTGAACAAAAAAAGCGGCATCAAGAGCGTGAAAGATTTGGTGGGCAAGAAGATCGGATCGCCTGAATGGGCGCACTCGGCTGCGGTTTACATGCGTGGCTGGTTGCACAACGAGATGGGTGTCAAGCTGACCGATGTGCACTGGTATCAGGCCGGGGCCAACGCGCCTGGGCGCGAAGAGAAGGTGGAAATCACCCTGCCAACGGGCGTAAAACTCACGCGAGTGGCTAATAAATCTCTCAGTGAGATGCTGGCCAGTGGCGAGATTGACTGCGCCATCATCGCCCGTCCGCCGACCTGCTTTCTGGAAGGCCACCCCGATGTGGAGCGCCTGCTGCCCAACTACCAGGAGATGGAAGAAGACTACTTCGACAAGACCAAGGTCTGGCCCATCATGCACATCATTGCGATGAAGCGCTCGATCCTGGAAGAGCACCCCTGGGTGGCGCGCAATATGTACAACGCATTTTTAGAGTCCAAGCGTCGTAGCATTGAGCGCCTGCTGGACCCGGCCGTGTCACGCTACCCGCTGGCCTGGCTCTCCACCTACGCGCGCAAGATGCGCGACAAGTTTGACGGCGACCCTTTCCCCTACGGCATTGAAGAAAACCGCCCCACCTGGGAGCAAATGGCGCTCTACACCTACCAGCAGGGCATTGCGCACCGCCAGTTCACGCCTGAGGACATCTTCCCTGCGGGCATCATGACCAAGGTCGTCATTTAACGTTCCACCCATTGATGACCCACTAACAAAAACGAGCCCAGCATGACTGACAACATTCCCCTCTCCGGCGGCGCAATCGACGACGCCTTGATCAAAAACCTGGCCGCAGCCAGCCACATCCTCGTCGCACAAGGCGTGGTGGACGGCTTTGGCCATGTCTCCATGCGTCACCCCAGCGCGCCTGACCGCTACCTGATGGCGCGCTCAATCGCGCCCGCCCTGGTCACGCCCGACGACATCATCGAATACGACCTGGACAGCCGCCCCTGCAACGCCAACGGGCGCGGTAGTTTCTTGGAGCGCTTCATCCACGGCGAGATTTACAAGGCGCGGCCCGATGTGATGTCGGTGATCCACAGCCACTCGCCCTCCGTCGTGCCGTTTGGTTTGGTCAACAAGCCGATGCAAGCCATGTTTCATAACGCGGCCTTCTTGGCCGAAGGCGCGCCGATCTTCGACATCCGCGAAAAATTTGGTGCGACAGACATGCTGGTGGGCAATGGCGACAAGGGCGTGGCGCTGGCCCAGGTGCTGGGCCGTAACCACGTGTGCCTGATGCGCGCGCACGGCAGCGTGACCTGCGGGCCGACCCTGCAAACCGCCGTGTTTCGCGCCGTGTACACCGAGGTGAATGCCCGCATCCAGCACTGGGCCGTGGCCTTGAGCGAGGGCGAGCCCCTGGCCGCGCTGGACGCCGAGGAAGGCCGCTTGGCTGACGCGGTGAACCAAACCGCTGGCATGCGCGCCTGGGACTTGTGGCGTGCGCAAGTGCGTGCGAAACTTAACTGGTAAAACACCATGACTGAATCCGAAACCATCAAGCAGCAACTCGTCGATTGCATCCGCATGTTGGAGCACTCCGACATCATTGACTACAACGGCCACGCCAGCATCCGCACCGAACAGGGCATGTACATCAACATCGGCTCCTGCCAGCGCAGTGCACTCACCACCGCCGACATTTGCCACATCGACATGGAAGGCAATGTGTTGGAGGGCAATGGCAAGCCGCCGTTGGAATTTCACCTGCACGCGGGCATCTATCGTGCACGCGCCGACGTGCGGGCCGTGGTGCACGCGCACCCCAAGTGGTCCACCTTTTTAACCATGACCGGCACCGACTACCTGCCCGTGTTTGCGCAGGGCTCGCTGGTGTACCCCATGCCGGTGCTGGACTCGCCCAACTCCATCAACAACAAGGTCATGGCCGATCGCTTGGCCGCTACGCTGGGCGACCGTTCTGCGGCGTTGATGAAGTCACACGGTGGTGTGACGGTGGGTAAGACCATCGTTGAAGCCTTTGTGCTGGCCAACTACATGGAAGAAAACGCCTACCGCCAGTACATGGCCATGCAGATCGGCAAGCCCTATGTGTTCACCGAACACGAGATGACGCAGTGCCGTGAGAAGTTGTGGAACGAGACGCTGTTCAAGCGGGCGTGGGATCACTTTTTGGCCAAGCTTTAAGTTCACTGCTGACGATTAGCCTTTGTACTCACGGCGAGGGGTTCATCGCCCGCCCTCATACTGGGGTACCAGAAATCGGTCGAGCGATGAACCCCTCATCGTGCAGCGACCAAGGTAGTGCGTGACCGGTCGCGCTCGACTGAGATCGCAAGGCGGGTGAGCGATTGCTGACTGACCGATTTCGGGTACTCCCGTATGAGGGCAGTTAGCAATCGCTCATACGCCCGAGACCAAGCCAAGTACGAGCCAGAGACCTAAAGGCTTTGTTCCACCAGCGCTCTCAGTTCCGCTGTCACCTCAGGTTCCAAACCAAACCACGCCTTCCACGCCAACGGGCCTTGGTGCAACAACATGCCCAGACCGTTGACCGTCGGGTTGCCACGCATACGTGCAGCGGCGAGAAAGGGTGTCTCTAGCGGGATGTACACAATATCCGCCGCCAATGCGCTGGTGGGCAGCTTGTCCAGCTTGATATCCAAATCGGTTTGCCCCACCATGCCCTGGCTGGTGGTGTTGACCACCATGGCCGCACCTTCAAGCAAGTCGTTGCGCTGTGCCCAGGGGTAGGCCTTGATTGGCGCACCAAAGTCAGCGGCGAGTGACTCGGCCCGCTCCAAATGGCGGTTCACCAGCCGAATCTCTTTGGCCCCCTCTTGCATCAGCCCGTAGCACACCGCGCGTGAGCCGCCGCCTGCGCCAATCACCACAATCGGCCCGGCATCGGCACGCCAATTCGGCTGCGCCTCACGCACATTGCGAATAAAGCCAAACGCATCGTTGTTACTGCCTAACAGTGTGCCGTCCGCACGCACCGTCACGCAACTGATCGCGCCGATTTTGCGTGCCGCCGCATCGACTTCATCGACGATCTTCATCGCTTCTTGCTTGTGCGGAATCGTCAGGTTGCAACCCGAAAATCCCAGCGGCTGCAAAGCCCGCAAGGCCGCAGCCAAGCCCTCAGGTTTGATCGCCAACGGCACATAGCGCCCCGCCATGCCCTGCTGATTGAGCCAGTAGTTGTGCAGCATGGGCGAGCGCGAATGCATGATGGGCATGCCCATCACGCCAGCGAGGTAGAAACGGTCAGGGTGGGTCATGGGGTGTCTTGAAGGTAGGTTTGTTTTAAGAGGCGTGAATGGTAACAAAGGGCTGTGCGATAGGCGTACCAATTCCAAGCTTCACTTCCACGCAAACGCAGGCTGCTCAAAATGTGCCACGCGGGTGACTCGGCCTGCAATGCAGACTTCACTGAACTGGTAGAGCACGGCGGCGGTGGGAGCGGCGATCCAATTGTCGCCGACGGGCATGCGCAGCACGGGCAGGGGGCTGTGGTCTTCTTGCACGAACTGGGGTG
>JANXSU010000216.1 GCA_025356545.1 Comamonadaceae bacterium | reverse complement strand
AAGGCGGCTTCCCGCTCAAGGGGGGCGCGGATCTCCAGCGCATCAAAAGTGGGACTCATCCAGGTCTCCAGGATAAAATTTGCTATAAAAAATGGAGCTGCTCACGCAATATCTACGTGGCATACAGGTAAATTCAACAGGAGAATCAGGCCAACCAACGCTTCCTGCGCTTGTAGCTTTTCACATCTTTGAAGCTCTTGCGTTCGCCCCCACCCACGCCGAGGTAGAACTCTTTGACATCCTCGTTGTTGGCCAGATCACTGGCAACGCCATCCATCACCACGCGCCCGCTTTCCATGATGTAGCCGTAGTCGGCGTAGCGCAGGGCCATATTGGTGTTTTGCTCGGCCAGCAGAAAAGTGACCTTCTCTTTGGTGTTGAGGTCTTTGACGATCTCAAAAACCTCTTCGACGATTTGCGGGGCCAGGCCCATGGAGGGCTCGTCCAGCAGCACCATGCTGGGGTTGGCCATAAGCGCGCGGCCAATGGCGCACATCTGTTGCTCACCGCCCGAAGTGTAGGCCGCTTGTGAACTGCGCCGCGTTTTAAGGCGCGGGAAGTAAGCGTACACCTTCTCCAGGTTGCGCGCCACCTCAGCCTTATCTTTGCGTGTGTAAGCGCCGGTCAGCAGGTTTTCTTCCAGCGTGAGGTGGGCAAAACAGTGGCGGCCTTCCATGACTTGCACCACGCCACGGTTCACCAGATCGGCGGGAGAGAGGTTTTCGATGCGCTCGCCGCGCAACTCGATACTGCCCTTGGTGACCGCGCCACGCTCACCCTTGAGCAAATTGGAGATAGCTCGCAAGGTGGTGGTTTTACCCGCACCGTTGCCGCCCAGAATAGCAACGATGGCGCCCTCGGGCACCTGCAGAGAGACGCCTTTGAGCACCAGGATCACATGGTTGTAGATGACCTCGATGCCGTTGACGTTGAGAACGATGTTTGGAGTGCTCATGATGTATCCGGTTTAACCAACGCAAAGGGCAGCTGCGCTGCACTTTGCGTTAGCGGCTTGTGAGAGCCGCCCGCCCCTCTAAGAGAGGGGTTGGGGAGGGTTCGTCAATTCAGGCAAGCACTGCCTGCTTGATTCGCCCCGCAAATCAAGACTGGCAATCCGCCGGGGTGCGACGCGTCATCTTCTTGTCAGCGAGGTATTTATCTGCTGCCGCCTTGATCATGGGCTTGAGAATTTGCTCATCCGCCTCGATGTAATCGGAAGTGATGCTCCACTTTTTGCCATCCCATGTTTCGATGCGTGCGGCGGTCGAACCCATGTGATCCGCACAAGACGTACTGAGCGGGCGCATAACGCCGTTAAAACCCAGCACATCCAACTTCTTCTGGTCCAGCGCCAGATTCTCCAGGCCCCAACGTACTTGTTCGCCGGTCATGACTTTGCCCTTGCCAAAGCGCTCTTGTGCGCGGCGCACCGCCTCCACGGACAGCATTTGAATCATCACGCCGCGCGTGTAAAGCACTTGACCAACCTCATCCTTCGGTCCCGTACCCTGGCCCTTGGCGTGTACGTGCTTCAAAATGTCTTGAATCACTTTCGGGGTCTGGCTGGCGGTGTTCAACGCGAGAGCGTGGTAGCCCTTGGCGCCCTCGCCCACGTCTTTCACGTCTGGCTCGGCACCAGCCCACCACACGCCGTACATCTTGTCACGCGGATAACCCGTGGCCTGAGCTTCTTTGAGCGCGGTGGAGTTCATCACACCCCAACCCCAGAGGAACACAAAATCGGGACGACTCTGACGCACTTGCAACCAGGTGGCTTTTTGCTCCACGCCGGGTGCCGTCACGGGCAGCATCTGCAACTCGAAGCCGTGCATCTTGGCACGCTCCTGCAGCACCGGGATAGGCTCTTTGCCAAACGGACTGTCGTGATAAACCAAGGCGATTTTCTTGCCCTTGAGTTTGTCAAAGCCGCCCAGTTCCTTGGCGAGGTGCTGAATCAGGATGTCAGCGCCGGTCCAGTAGCTGCCCATGAGTGGGAAATTCCACTTGAACGCAATGCCGTCCTGCGCCACAGACAAGCCATAGCCCAAAGTGATGAGCGGGATCTTGTCGGCGACCACTTTCTCGGTCAACGCAAAAGTAATTCCAGTGGCCTGCGGGTCGACCAGTGCGACACCGGGGCGGGTTTTCAGACGTTCATAGCACTCCACACCACGGTCGGTGGCATAGCCGGTTTCACACTCTTCGAACGTGAGCTTGACGCCATTGACGCCCCCATCACGCGCATTGATCATCTTGAGGTAGTCCTGCTTACCATTGGCCCAAGGCACGCCGTTGGGCGCGTAAGGGCCAGTTCGGTAGGACAGCAGCGGAAAGAACTGCTCCTTGGCCTGGGCGAAGGCGCTGGTCGTCAGGGACGATGCGCCCGCGACCACTGCGGCTACGGCAATGACGAGTTTCGAAATATTCATGGATGTCTCCTTTAAGTAAACGTTTTGCAACACGAAAAACCAGATCAATGTGGAAACGGCCACAACCTCAATTTCTGCTTGCCTGTGGACCAGAGCTTGGCCAGACCATGGGGCTCAACGATCAGGAACCAGACGATCAGACTGCCAAACACCATCAACTCGGCATGAGAAACGCCGGCAGTCGAAATGGTGACTCCAAAAAGTCGAGCTGCCACAGGCATCAACAAGTTCAAAAATATCGGCAATACCACGATGAAAGCCGCACCAAAGAAGCCGCCCATGATGGAGCCCATTCCACCGATGATCACCATGAACAACAAGCGGAACGACTGGTCCACCGAGAATGCGGCAGGCTCCCATGTCCCCAGATAGACAAAGCCCCAAAGCGCTCCGGCCACACCAATAATGAACGAGCTGACTGCAAAAGCGCTGAGCTTGGCGTACATGGGACGGATACCAATCACAGCAGCGGCCACATCCATGTCGCGGATGGCCATCCACTCACGCCCGATCGCGCCGCGCACCAGATTCTTGGCCATCAGAGCGATGACACCCAGAACAAACAGGCAGAAAAAGTACTTACTCATAGGCCCATCAAGTGGCACACCAAACACCTGCAAATTGGCCACTGACACAGAGCCCGAGGGAGACTCGTTGGTTAACCAGCTAATGCGTAAAAACATCCAATCGCTGAAAAACTGCGCAGCCAGCGTGGCCACGGCCAAGTACAGACCCTTCACCCGCAAACTCGGCAAACCGAACAGGACACCAAACAGCGTGGCGCACAGCCCACCCAAAATCAGTGCGACGATCAAGGGGATACCTGGCACGCGCACCATGAAGTTAAAAGCGCCATAGGCACCCACGGCCATGAACGCCCCTGAGCCCAGAGAAATCTGACCGCAGTAACCCACCAAGATGTTCACGCCGAGTGCGGCCAGCGAAAAAATCAGGAATGGAATCAGGATAGCTGTGAAGACGTAGTCGCTGACTAGCGCAGGTATTAGAACCAAGGCCACAAAGATAAGGAGACCGATGGCGATCCGATCCTGAGTGATCGGGAATATCTGTTGATCCGCCCGGTAGCTGGTTTTGAATTGGCCATTTTCGCGATAGAACATGTTGCGGCTTCCTTAAACGCGGTCAATGATTTTTTCACCGAACAAGCCTTGTGGGCGGAACAGCAAAAAGACGAGCGCCAGGACATAGGCGAACCAGATTTCGATGCCTCCGCCGACAAAGGGGCCCAAATAGACTTCGGACAGTTTCTCGCCTACGCCAATGATCAATCCGCCAATAATGGCGCCGGGCACAGAAGTCAGCCCACCCAGAATCACCACGGGAAGCGCACGCAAGGCCACCGTCGCCAGTGAGAACTGAACGCCCAACTTGGAACCCCAAATCATGCCGGCCACCAGCGCCACAACACCAGCCACGCACCACACAACAACCCATATGCGGTTGAGGGGAATGCCAATGGACTGCGCGGCCTGGTGATCATCGGCCACCGCGCGCAGTGCCCGACCGGTGGAGGTCTTCTGGAAGAACAAACTAAGCAGCGCCACCAGTGATGCCGCTATGGCTGCAGCGATTACATCCTCCTTATTAACCAATATGCCCCCTGGAAACACGGTGTCAAAAATGAACACCGGGTCCTTGGGCATACCGACGTCAATTTTGTAGATGCTGTCGCCAAAAATGGTTTGTCCGAGACCCTCCAGGAAATACGCAATACCCAAGGTGGCCATCAGCAGCGTCGTGCCCTCCTGATTCACCAGATGGCGCAACACCAGCCACTCGATCAACCACGCGACGATGAACATCACCCCGCCCGCCAGGATAAAAGCCACCGTATTGGCCAACAGTTGGTTTTCTATGCCGGTCCATTGGGGGAACCATTCGGCAAAGCGGGCCATGGCCAGTGCGGCAAATAGCACCATCGCACCTTGCGCGAAATTAAAGACACCGGAGGCTTTGAAGATCAGCACAAAGCCGAGCGCCACCAGCGAATACAGCATGCCTGCCATCAGGCCGCCAAGTAGGGTTTCAAGAAAAAATGCCATATCAGTGACTCGTTCCTAAATACGCGCTGATCACGTCCGGGTTGTTACGCACCTCTTCAGGCGTGCCGTCGCCGATCTTCTTCCCATAGTCCAGCACCACCACGCGGTCCGAGATGTCCATCACCACGCTCATGTCATGCTCGATCAAAACCACCGTGGTGCCGAACTCGTCGTTCACGTCGAGGATGAAGCGGCTCATGTCTTGCTTTTCTTCAACGTTCATGCCGGCCATGGGCTCGTCCAGCAGCAGCACCTGCGGCTCCATGGCCAGCGCGCGCCCCAGGTCCACGCGCTTTTGCAGGCCGTAGGGCAGTTGGCCCACGGGGGTTTTGCGGTAGGCCTGGATTTCAAGGAAGTCGATGATGTGCTCGACCTGTTCACGGTGCAAGGTCTCCTCACGCTCGGCCGGTCCAATGCGCAAGGCTTGCAGAAAGATATTGCTTTTGATCTTGAGGTTGCGCCCCGACATGATGTTATCGATCACGCTCATGCCCTTGAACAACGCCAGGTTCTGAAAGGTGCGCGCCACGCCCATCTCGGCGACTTGGCGCGAGTCCATGTGCGAGAAGGTCTTGCCGCGAAAGGTGATACTGCCTTCTTGCGGCGTATAGACCCCGTTGATGCAGTTGAGCATGGAGCTTTTGCCTGCACCGTTGGGGCCGATGATGGCGCGGATTTCATGCTCCTTCACGTTGAAAGAGATGTCGGTCAGGGCTTTCACGCCACCGAAACGCAGGCTGATGTTTTTGACGTCGAGAATGACGTCACCAATCTTTTTCTGGCTCATGCTGCGACTTTCACAGGGGCGAAGAGCTTCGCGTCAGAGATCTTCAGCGTGGCGCTCACGCTGCCGCTGCGGCCATCCTCGAACTTCACCACGGTTTCAATGAATTGCTCGGTCTTGCCGCCGTACAGCGCATCGACCAAGGGCTGGTATTTGTCGGCGATGAAACCACGGCGTACTTTGTTGGTGCGGGTGAGCTCACCGTCATCGGCGTCCAGCTCTTTGTGCAGCACCAGGAAGCGGCTGACCTGGCTGCCCGCCAGAAGAGCGTCAGCGGACAGATCGGCGTTGACCTTTTCCACGCACTCGCGGATGAACTCATAGACTTCCGGCTTTTGCGCTAGGTCGGTGTAACCCGCGTAGGGCAGGTTGCGGCGCTCGGCCCAGTTGCCCACGGCGTCAAAGTCGATGTTGATCATCACGCAAACTTTTTCGCGCTGGTCGCCATAGGCCACCACCTCTTTGATTTGCGGGAAGAACTTGAGTTTGTTTTCCACGTACTTGGGTGCGAACATGGCGCCGTCAAAAGTGCCGCCCTGGATGCGGCCCACGTCTTTCACGCGGTCAATGATTTTCAAGTGGCCTTGCGCGTCAATGAAACCGGCATCGCTGGTGTGGTACCAGCCATCGGGCGTGAGCACCTCGGCCGTGGCGGCGGGATTTTTGTAGTACTCCTTGAGCAAGCCTTCGGATTTGACCAGGACTTCGCCGTTCTCTGCCACTTTGATCTGCACGCCCTTGCAGGGCACGCCCACGGTGTCGGCACGAGCTTCGTTGTCCGGCTGCAGACACACAAACACGGCGGTTTCGGTGGAGCCGTAAAGTTGCTTGAGGTTGATGCCGATGGATCGGTAGAAGCTGAACAGGTCTGGCCCGATCGCCTCACCTGCGGTATAGGCCACGCGCACCCGGCTAAAGCCCAGGCTGTTACGCAAGGGGCCATACACGCACAGATTGCCCAGGCCGTACATCAAGGTGTTGAGCGCACCAATCGGCTTGCCATCCATGCGGGTGGGCCCCACACGCCGGGCAATGCCCATGAAATAGTGGAAGAGCTTGCGCTTGATGGCGCCCGCATCTTCCATGCGAATCATCACGCTGGTGAGCAGGCCTTCGAACACGCGCGGTGGTGCAAAGTAGTAGGTCGGGCCAATCTCTTTCAAGTCAATCGTCACGGTGCTGGCTGACTCGGGGCAGTTCACCACATAGCCGCACACCAGCCACTGCGCGTAGCTAAAGCAGTTCTGCCCGATCCAGGCCGGGGGCAGATAGGCCAGCACTTCTTCGTGCTCGGTGAGGTGGTCAAACTCCGCACCCGCTTCGGCGCGGTCGGTCAAAGTGTGGTGGGTGTGCACCACGCCTTTGGGCTGACCGGTAGTGCCCGAGGTGAAAAACAGAGCTGCGACATCCGATGGCTTGCCGAGCTGAACCTGTTCGTCAAAGAAGCCGGGGTGCTGAGCCGCAAAGGCTTTGCCAGAGGCGAGCAAGGCGTCGAGCGAACGCAGGCCGTCCTCCTCGTAGTTGCGCAGACCGCGCGGGTCGTCGTAAAAAATGTGCGTCAACTGCGGGCACTGCTCGCGCACTTCCAGCATCTTGTCCACCTGCTCCTGGTCTTCCACCAGGGCAAAGCGCACCTCAGCGTTTTGCATTGGGAACACGCACTCGGCAGCCACAGAATCTTGGTACAGCGGAATGGGAATGGCACCGAGCGACTGTGCGGCCAGCATGGTAGCGTACAGGCGCGGGCGATTGGCCCCGATGACCACCATGTGCTCACCGCGTTGCAGTCCGGCCTGGTGCAGACCACAGGCAATGGCCTTGACCATCTCGCTCAACTGCAACCAGCTTAAAGCCTGCCAGATGCCGTATTCCTTTTCGCGCATGGCGGGCTCAGCCGGTCGCTTTGCAGCGTGCTGCATGAGAAGTCGAGGAAAAGTCGTCTGCATTCCGAAATCCTGAGGTGAAGTGCGATGAACCGAATGCATCTTGCACCCGTGTTTGACGTTATGTTGTCGCTCCGGCGACAATCTAGGGTAGTCCCTAGTCAGTGTTTACCCTTGTTTTGCTCGTTTTCGATCATGTCCTCCTCGCCAACCCTGTTTCAACGCCGCCGCTCGCTCACCCCCGCTGAGCTAACCAACATCCCTTGGCTGCCGCACCTCTCACCGCATGAACGCGCCATTGCCTTGGCCGATCTCACCATCAGCCATGCCCTGCCGGGGGATTTGATATGCCGCGTCGGCCGCCCCGTCACCTACTGGTTTGGTGTGGTGGAAGGTCTGCTGAAGATGAGCACCGACAGCGCCGATGGCCACCCCATGACCTTCACTGGCGTGCCACCCGGTGGCTGGTTTGGTGAGGGCACGGTGCTCAAGCGCGAAAGCTACCGCTACAACATCCAGGCTTTGCGCAAAAGCGAGGTGGCCGGTTTGCCGGTCGAGACTTTTCATCGGCTGTTAGACCATTCACTGGGCTTCAACCGATTTGTGATGAACCAGATCAATGAGCGGCTGGGGCAGTTCATCGCCGCGCGCGAGATTGACCGCATGAACAACCCCAACCTGCGCGTGGCGCGCAATCTGGCCGCGCTATTCAACCCAGCGCTGTATTCAGGCGTGGGCGAGGTGCTGCGCATCACCCAGCAAGAGCTCGCCTACCTGGTGGGCCTGTCGCGCCAGCGCGTGAACGAAGCGCTGACCACACTGGAGGCGCAGGGTGTGATCCGGGTGGAGTACGGCGGCGTGCGGGTGCTGGACCTAGCGGGTTTGCGCACGCGCAGCTTCAGCACTGAAGCGACATAGCGACATAGCGACATAGCGAGCTTACAGCGGCACCATCAGCCGCAAACCCAGCGTCCAGTTGATGCCGGGTGCGGGCTCATAGAACTGTGACGACGCTTGATTGACGATGACCGAGCCGACATAACGCTGATCGGTCACGTTGTCGATGCGACCATAAGCCGTCAAGCTACCCTTGCCCAGCGTCCAACCGTGGCTGGCTTTGAGGTTGAGCGTGGTGTAGCCGTCAGCGGATGCCGTGTTGGTGTCGTTGGCGTACAGTCGGCCTGCACTGACCACCTCCACCCCGGCGCGTGTGCCCAGGCCACTCAGGCTGCGTGAACGTTTGACAGCATCCTGGGCTTGACTAGACCACAGCAACTCCGCAAACAAAAAGCTTTGCGGGATGCCGGGGATTTTGTTGCCTGAAGCCACCGTGACGGGGGTAGCGCCAGTGGCAGAGGTGAATGTTTGGGTGAACTGGGCGTCTACCATCGACGCTGACAATGTGCCGCTCCACTGCGGGCCGAACAAGGTGCGCCCGGCCAACTCCCAACCGCTGCGGCTGGTGCCCGGTGCGTTCTTGAAGGTGGAGTTGCCACCTAAGCTGCTGGCCACCACGATCTCGTCGGTGGAGTTGATCTGGAACAGCGTGAAGTCCAAGCGCGAGCGGACACTGGGCGCCCACTTAGCGCCCAGCTCATAGTGCTGGCTGCTGGACGCATTGAGCACCGTGTTGAAGGCGGGCGTGCCCGCACCGTTGTAGGCCATCTCGGCCAACGTGGGTGTCTCAAAACCCTTACCGTAGTTGGCATACAAGTTGACTGCATCACTGGCGTGGTAGGTCACACCCAGCACCGGGCTGGCCGCGTTGAATGAGGTGTTGCCCGAGCCGTTGCCGTCGGCCAAATAGTTGTCATCGCTAACCATGCGCACGGTGCTGTAGCGCAGGCCACCCACCACAGATAGTTTTTCCGACACCAAGGCCGTGGCCTGGACAAACAGGTCGCTGTTCTCGGCTTGGTTGATCTCGTCGCGCGTGGGTGTCCCTGTTTTTTCCCCCAGCGCGGCAGCACCACCCTGGCGTTTTTCGCGTGAGCGGTCAAACTCGTAGCCCGCCACCCAACGCACCGGCGTCGCGGCGATCTCGGTCTTGGCGTTGTACTGCAATCCCAGGCCATAGTAGTCGCGGTTCAGACCAACCCAAGCCCCGTTAGGCGTCGCAGGGGCAATGCCGACTTGGTATTGCAGGTTGTCGCGTGTACCGTAGTAGGCCCGTGCCGTGACGGAGCGATCTGCATCCAGCGCGTGGGTTAGCGACGAGCCGACCTGGTTTTGCAGCACCGTCTTTCTGACATTTCGGCTGATGGCGTTGCTGCCCGCCTGCTGCGGATTCGTGGCCAGTTGCGCGGCGGTCAAGCCCAGTGGGTCTTGCGCCAAGGGCATGTCGAACTGGTTGAACACCAAGTTGACCCGCGTCTTTTCGTCCGGACCAAAACTGAGCTTGCCGTTGAACTGCTTGCGCTCGGTCTTGCTGTTGTCGCGGTAGCCATTGGTGTCAAAGGTGCTGTAGTCGGCCACCAGGCCTACCGCGCCCAAGCCCTCACCGATACGCCCCGCAAACTGCAAGTCGTTGCGGTGCATACCGAATGAGCCTGCGTAGTATTGCGCGTCAAACTCGGGCTGCTCAGGGGCCTCGCGTGTGAAGGCTTGAATCACGCCGCCGGATGAATTGCCGTACAGCAGCGCCAGTGGGCCACGCAAAACCTCAATACGCTCAGTGGACGGCAGGCTGATGGACGAACCCTGGCCCTGGCCGTCCGGCGTGGTGGCCGGGATACCGTCGATCAAGATCCGAATACCCCGAATGCCAAAAGCGGAACGCGCGCCAAAGCCGCGAATCGACACTTGTAAATCTTGCGCGTAGTTCTGCCGGTTCAAGATGGTCAAGCCCGGCACGCGGTTGAGTGTCTCTGACAAGTTGACCTGCGGCCCGGCGTTTTGAATCGTGTCCCGGTCCACCGACTCGATGGCGGCGGGCGTGTCAAAGCTGCGCTGCGCGGAGCGCGTGGCCGAGATCACCATGCCCTCCAGCGTTTGCGCATGTAGGGTCACAGGGGCGATGACACCGGCAAGCGCCAAGGCCTGAACCACAGGTCGAAGTTTTGGAGAAAGTTCAAACGTGTTTTTCAGTTCTTTGTTTTGCATGGCCATCCCCACTCAACGCTCTCGGTTTACGGTAACTGCAAGGTGGACAAGTACTCCGCCAGCATCTCCAGTTCATCCACAGCCAGGCCTTGTGCCGCCGAGGTCATGGTGCCATCCATATCGCCGCGTGTGCCCGCCTTGAAGGCCTTGAGCTGATCAAGCAGATAGGGTTTATGTTGCCCCGCCAAACGCGGGATGTGCTGCTGCCCGCCCATGGTGGGGGTGTGGCAGGCCACGCAGTTGTTGCGCACCGTCACCTCACGGCCTTTGGCCACCACCTCAGCTGAGGCTTGCCCCGTGGGTGGCGTCATTTTTTGTGCATTGAAGTAGGCTGCCAAATCATTCAGATCCGCATTGCTCAGCTTGGCTGCGAAGGGCGACATCATGTCGCTCTTGCGGCGCTCCTCGCGGAACATGAACAGCGCCGTGACGATGTTCTGTTTGGGCTGACCCGCAATCGAGGGGATGGTGGGGATGACGGAGTTCCCGTCTGCCCCATGGCAGGCGATGCAGACCTGCGCTTTGACGCGGCCTTCTTCCACGCCCGCTTGGGTCCAGGGTGCAAAAGTAGTCAGGGCGGCAAGAACAAAAACGGCAGCCAGTTTCGGGGCCGCCGTTTGGGTCCAGCGCCGCGCGCTCAGTGAACACGTGGGTTGGATAGAGGTCATGGGATTAAGGCTTGCTGTAGCTCACGCGGTAGATGATGCCGTTGAAGTCGTCAGAGAACAGGATGGAGCCATCCTTCATCTGCAACACATCCACTGGGCGGCCCCACATCGGCGGATCGGCGCGGTCGTTTTCCAGGAAGCCGTCAATGAAGGCGTGCTTGGTGGCCTTGCCCTTGGCATCAACGGACACGCGGATCAGGTTGTAGCCCTGCTTAGGGTCACGATTCCAGGAGCCATGCTGTGCAATCAGCATGCTGTTCTTGTACTCGGCCGGGAACATTTTGCCGGTGTAGAACTTCATGCCCAGCGGTGCGATATGAGCGCCCAGTTTAAGAACGGGAGGCTTGAATTCACTGCATGAACGACCCTGACCATAAACCGGGTCCAGCGTGTCGCCCTGATGGCAGAAGGGGAAGCCAAAATGCTCGCCTTTTTTCGTGGCCACATTCAACTCGTCATTGGGCAAATCGGTGCCCAACCAGTCGCGGCCATGCTCGGTGAACCACAGCTGCTTGGTGACGGGGTGGAAGGCCATGCCCACGGAGTTACGCACGCCTTGCGCGTAATTTTCCATCACGCCGGTCTTGGGGTCCACACGAAGAATTGACGCTTCGTTGTAAGTCGGCATGGTGATGTTTTGTGGCGAGCCGATGTTGAAGTACAGCTTGCCGTCCGGACCCATGACCATGTACTTCCAGAAGTGGCCCGCAGCGTTGTTCGGGTCGAGGTTGTCGATCACCACGCGGCCAGCGCCTGGATTGTCCAGATTGGCTTCAATGTTGTCGTAGGCGGTGATGGTGTTGCGCTCGGCCACGTACAGCGTGCCTTTGTCAAACACCAAACCGTTAGGCACTTTTTTGCCCTTCAGAATGGTTTTGACTTCACGCTTGCCGTCTTTGTCAATGATGGCGTACACATTGGACAGGTTGCGGTTGCTAGCAAACACAGTGCCTTTGTCGCCCAGTACCAGAGAGCGCGCCTCGGGGGCGCCTTCGGCCCAGACTTCAACTTTGAAACCAGCAGGAACTTTCAGTGTGTTCACGGGAACATCGGTGGCTGCGCGACCTGTCATGTGCGGAAGGAAAGGATGCAGGGCTGACTGGGCTTGCTCACTTGCCATGCCTTGCTTCCAGGAAGGAGGCGCTGCGGGGGCTGCGGCTTGTTGAGCAAAAGCGGTGCTGGCAAGACTGGCCAGTACTGCCGTGCTCAGAAGGGTTTGAATACGCATGTTGTCTGTCTCCTTGGTATGTTGATCGCTGGTCGCACAGCTGGTGCGGCGACGTAGCGTAGTCATTCTATACGCCACTCCTGCGTTCTTGTAGCAAAATCAGACCTCTATGACTGACGATTTCTCACAAGCCCCTCGCCCCCAATTTCGCCGTGTCGCCAAGCCCGAAGGGGCTGCGCCACGGGCTTCAACCCTCAGTGCAAACCCTGAGTCCGGCACCATCCGCCTGAATAAGCGCATGGCCGAACTCGGTCTGGCCTCGCGCCGCGAGTCCGACGAATGGATTGCCAAGGGTTGGGTCAAGGTCAACGGCGAGGTCGCCACCATGGGCATGCAGGTGGGCCCTGAGGTCAAGATCGAAATCAACAAGCAGGCTCAGGGTCAGCAGGCCAACCAAGTCACGATTTTGCTGAACAAACCCATAGGCATCGTGAGCGGTCAGGCCGAAGACGGCCACCTGCCCGCCATCACCCTGGTGCAGCCACAGAACCGCTGGGTCGATGACAACGCCCGCTTCTTCTTTCACCCCAAGCAACTCCAAAGCCTGGTGCCCGCCGGGCGGCTGGACATTGACTCCATCGGCCTACTGGTGCTGACGCAAGACGGCCGCGTAGCGCGCCAGTTGATCGGCGAAGACTCGGTGATGGAGAAAGAATATTTGGTGCGCGTGAACTACACCGGCTTGAACCAGCTTGACCCGCAGCCCAGCCAGTTGGTGCGCATGGACGACGACGACCCGGTCACCACCAACGTACAGGCCGTCTTCCCCCGCGCCCTGTTGGCCAAGCTGCGCCACGGCCTGAGCCTGGATGGCCAAGCCCTCAAGCCCGCCAAGGTGGACTGGCAAAACCCAGAGCAACTGCGCTTTGTGTTGACCGAAGGCAAAAAACGCCAAATCCGCCGCATGTGCGAGCTGGTGGGTTTGAAGGTGGTGGGCCTCAAGCGCGTTCGCATTGGCAATGTGATGCTGGGGAATTTGCCGGTGGGACAATGGCGCTACTTGCAGCCCCACGAGCGGTTTTAGACCCAACCCGTGCCGCATTGAAAACGCCCTAAAAGCGCCCTGTTAGTAAGGCTTACTTCTTCGCCGCTGCCAGTTCTTTTTCCAGCCCATCAATGCGCGCCAGCATCGCCGCCATGCGGCCATTGAGCGCGCCGACATTGAAGACTGTGGCGTTGTTGGCGGGTGCATCCAGCTGGTTGCCGTAAGCCAGCCAAGACGAGTCGTACACCCGCACATTTTTGAAGCCCAGTTGCTCCAGAACACCGGCTGTTTCTGAGGCGCGCACGCCGGACTGACAGTACACCACAGTCTCTTTTTCTGGATCGAATTTGGCATAAAGCGCCTTGAGGTCGGTGCTGGATTTAAGCGACATGCCGCTTGAATCGCTCACCTTTTTTTGGGCCAACTTTTGCACCGTGTCCGGGTCCACCCAATTTTGCTCATAGGGAATGTTGACCGCACCCGGGATGTGGCCACCGCGCAGGGCGCGGATGTCTTCGCCGGAAAACTCTTTGGGCGTGCGCGCATCAATCACCTGCACGGCCGGGCTATTCAGCCGCTTGATCATCTCTGCCGTTGTCACGGCCACTGCGGGCTGCGCGATGAGTTTGAGTTGCACGGCTGCCGTGGGTGCTGCTGCGGTTGAAACCGGCAAGCCCGCCGCCTGCCAGCCCTCAATGCCGTCGTGCATCACGCTCACCCGGCTGCCACCGAAATAGCGCAGCGTGTAGCGCCCGAAATAAGCGTTCCAGGTGCCGCGCGCGCCGTACACCACGGTCTCGCGCGCTGGGTCAATGCCCGCAACGCCGAGCATGGCTTCAATGCGGGGTGTGGGGATAAAGTCTTCTGAATTGGGGTCGCGCAAGAGGGATGCCGCGTCGCCCAGGCTGAGCGCACCGGGCAAGTGGCCTTTGACGTAATCACGCGCGTCGCGCACATCCCACACTTGCACACCACGCTGTAGCGCCGCCTGCA
>JANXSU010000213.1 GCA_025356545.1 Comamonadaceae bacterium | reverse complement strand
GAGGCGGGCCGGTGGTACACCTCCTCGGGCGTGCCGAACTGCTCCATCACGCCCGCGTTCATCACGATCATTCGCTGGGCCAGCGTCATGGCTTCGACCTGGTCGTGGGTGACGAAGAGCGAGGTGATGCCCAACTCACGGTGCAGTTTTTGGATCTCCAGCCGGGTCTGGGCGCGCAGCTTGGCGTCCAGGTTGGAGAGGGGTTCGTCGAACAAAAAAACCTGCGGCTGGCGCACGATGGCGCGGCCCATGGCCACGCGCTGGCGTTGGCCCCCAGAGAGCTCGCGCGGTTTGCGTTGCAGGTAGGGTGCGAGCTCCAAAATCGCCGCTGCCTTGTCCACGCGCGCTTTGATTTCGTCTTTGGGTACTTTGGCAATCTTCAGGCCGTAGGCCATGTTGTCGAAGACGCTCATGTGCGGGTAGAGCGCGTAGTTTTGGAACACCATGGCGATGTCGCGCTCAGCGGGTTCGAGCTGGTTGACGACGCGTGGGCCGATGGAGATCTCACCTGAGGTAATTTCCTCCAGTCCGGCCACCATGCGCAGCAGCGTGGATTTTCCGCAACCCGAGGGGCCAACGATGACGATGAATTCACCGTCTGCAATGTCCGCGCTGACGCCATGGATGACGGGGTTGGCGTTCTTGCCGTGGCCGTAGTGTTTGAAGACTTTGTTGAGTGTGATTGAGGCCATTATTTTTCCGTATCCACCAAGCCTTTGACAAACCATTTCTGCATCAACACCACCACAAGAGCAGGTGGCAACATGGCCAAAATGGCGGTGGCCATGACGACGTTCCACTGCATGTCGGAGTCACCGCCAGAAATCATCCGTTTGATGCCGATGACCACTGGGTACATGTTCTCGTTAGTGGTAACCAGCAGCGGCCAGAGGTACTGGTTCCAGCCGTAGATGAACTGGATCACAAACAGCGCGGCGATGGAGGTGCGTGAGAGCGGCAGCAGCACATCTTTGAAAAAACGCATCGGGCCTGCGCCGTCCATGCGCGCGGCTTCCACCAACTCTTCCGGCACGGTGAGGAAAAATTGCCGGAACAAAAACGTGGCGGTGGCCGAGGCGATCAGGGGGATGGTCAGGCCCGCATAGCTGTTGAGCATGCCCAGATCGGCCACCACTTTGTAGGTGGGGCCTATGCGCACTTCTACCGGCAGCATCAGCGTGATGAAGATAGACCAAAAGAAGAACATGCGAAACCGGAAGCGGAAATAAACAATGGCAAACGCGGACAGCATGGATATGGAAATCTTGCCGATGGCGATGATCAAGGCCGACACCAGGCTGACCAGCATCATCTGCCCGACCGGCGTTTTGGAGCCCGAACCGCCACCGGTGCCGTTCCAGGCGGTGGTGTAGTTCTCTACCAAGTGCGATCCCGGAAGCAGAGGCATGGGGCTTTGCACAATGGCCTGGGATGTTTGTGTGGAGGCGACAAAAGTCAGGTAGAGCGGGAAGGCCACGCCTAGCACGCCCAGGATGAGCACGGTGTGGGCGAGGGCGTCAAGCCAGGGGCGGCGATCAACCATGGTGAACCACACGAACGTGCCTCATGTCAGTAATTCACTTTCTTCTCAACAAAGCGGAACTGCACCACCGTCAGCGCCACCACGATCACCATCAGCACCACCGACTGCGCAGCCGAGCCGCCCAAGTCCATGGCCTTAAAACCGTCGTAATACACCTTGTACACCAGGATGGCGGTGTCTTTGCCCGGGCCGCCCTGGGTGGCCGCGTCGATGATGGCAAAGGTGTCAAAGAAGGCATAGACGATGTTGATGACCAGCAAGAAAAAAGTGGTGGGCGAGAGCAGCGGGAAAACAATCGTCCAAAAACGCCGCCAGGGGCGCGCACCGTCGATGGCGGCGGCCTCAATCAGAGACTTGGGGATGGACTGTAGACCGGCCAGAAAGAACAGGAAGTTGTAGGAGATCTGCTTCCACACTGCCGCCATCACCACCAGGGTCATGGCATGGGTGCTGTTGAGCAGGTGGTTCCAATCTACCCCCATGGCGTTCAGGGCGTAGGACACCACACCCACGCTGGGCGCGAACATGAAGAGCCACAGCACACCCGCCACGGCGGGGGCGACGGCGTAGGGCCAGATCAGCAGGGTTTTGTAGAGGAGTGCGCCTTTGACAATGCGGTCGGCCATCACGGCCAGAAGCAGTGACAGGCTGATGCCCAGCACCGCTACGGCGGTGGAAAAAATGGCGGTGGTGTAGAACGAGGCGAGGTAGGTGTCGTCTTGCCAGAGGTTGCGAAAGTTCTCCAGCCCGACCCATTCCACCGAGGTGCCAAAGGCGTCCGATTGCTGGACCGATTGCAGCAGGGCTTGCGCGGCGGGCCAGAAGAAGAACAGCGTGATGACGATGACCTGAGGTGCGAGCAGCAGCCAGGGTAGCCAGCGGGAGGTGAAGACGACACGTTTTTCCATTAGTGCGTGTTCCGGAATTCAAACTCACGGGTGCAGGCTTGTGTACGCCCCGGCACTTGGGGTAAGCGGCTCCGCGAATGTCCCCCGCCCTTTGGGCTCCTCTTTGATTTGGCAAAACCCCAAGTCCACGCTGCGCCACTTACCCCAAGCGCCTGATCCCGCGAAGCCGCCGCCGGACACTTTAAGAACGGGATACTGCTGGCCATCAAGACTTATTGGCTTTCTCAAACCGCACCAGCAACTCGTTGCCGCGTTTGACGATGGAATCCAGCGCCTCTTGGGCTGTTTTCTTGCCACCCCAGACCTGCTCCAACTCTTCGTCCTCGATGGCGCGAATCTGCACATAGTTGCCCAGGCGGATACCGCGTGACTTGTCGGTGGTTTTGCGGATCATCTGGTTGACCGCCACGTCGGTGCCGGGGTTCTGCTTGTAAAAACCCGACTTCTCGGTCAACTCGAACGCGGCTTTGGTGATGGGCAAGTAGCCCGTGCGCTTGTGGCTGGCAGACTGCACTTCGGGGCTGGAGAGGTAGTTAAAGAAGCTGGCCACGCCTTTGTATTCGACCGGTTTTTTGCCTGCCATAACCCACAAACTCCCACCGCCGATGACGGTGTTTTGCGGTGCGCCGGGCACATCCGGGTAGTGCGGCAGCGGGGCCAGGCCATAAGCGAACTTGGCGTTCTTGGCCACGTTGCCATAAAAGCCGGAGGAGGTGGTCATCATGGCGCATTCACCCGAGATGAAAGTCGGCTCGGGCACATTGCCCCGGCCTTTGTAGACAAACAAGCCTTGCTTGGACATGTTGGCCAGGTTCTCGATGTGGCGCACGTGCAGGGGGGAGTTGATCTTCATGCGGGCGTCCAACCCGCCCAGGCCGTTGCCCTTGGTGGCGAACTCCACGTTGTGCCAGGCCGAAAAACTCTCCAACTGAGTCCAGCCTTGCCATGAAATGGACAGGGGGCACTTGTGGCCGTTGGCTTTGAGCTTGGCCGCAGCTAGCGCCACCTCAGGCCAGGTGCCAGGGGCTTTGTCGGGGTTGAGCCCGGCGGCTTTGAAGGCGTCCTTGTTGAAGTAAAAAACCGTGGTCGAGCTGTTGAAAGGGAAGCTCAGCATCTGGCCATTGGGCGCGGTGTAGTAGCCGGCCACAGCGGGCACGTAGGCGGTCGGGTCGAACTTGAAGCCAGCCTCGGTCATGACCTGGGTGACAGGCACGATGGCACTCTTGCTGGCCATCATGGTGGCTGTGCCGACCTCAAACACTTGCAGGATATGAGGCGCATTGCCCGCGCGGAAGGCGGCCACGGCGGCCGTCATCGATTCGTCGTAGCTGCCTTTGTAGGTGGGGACGATGCGGTAGTCTTTTTGCTTGGCATTGAAGTCCTTGGCCAGGTCGTTGACCCACTCGCCGTTGACTGCCGTCATGGAGTGCCACCACTGGACTTCGGTCTGGGCCTGGGCCGGGGTGAGCAAGGTGGTCATGAGGCTGACCATTAGGGCGGTTACGGCGAGTTGTAGTTTCATAGAGCGTTTCCTGGGTTCAAAGGGTTCAATTGGATTGAACCAATGTGTCAACCCGATTAAACCCCCGAAGAGGCCGCACGGGACTCCGGGCTTTCCATGAGTGAAGCATCGAAAATGCTGCACTGCGGTAATATCCCCTATCAGCTAAAAATCTTGGCTTTTGTCATGCCTGCGCCGGTGGGAATGACAGAAATCGATAGAACCTACAAAAGCTCAATGAACGCCCCGACCCCGCTTCACTTCCTTGCCGCCGCGCCTGATGCCTTGCCGCACGCCCATGAGCGCGTGCGCGAAATTCCCTACAACTACACCTCGTTTTCTGACCGCGAGATCGTGATCCGACTGCTGGGCGCGCGTGCCTGGGTGCTGCTCAACGAGCTGCGCGGCGAGCGCCGCACCGGCCGATCCGCCCGTATGCTGTACGAGGTGCTGGGGGATATCTGGGTGGTGCAGCGCAATTCCTATTTGCAGGACGACCTGCTGGACAACCCCAAACGGCGGCGTTTGCTGGTGGATGCTTTGCACCACCGGCTCAATGAGGTGGAGAAGCGCCGCACCCCGCAGGACGACCCGGCGCGTGACGTGATGGTGGGCGAGTTGCTGGCCTCAGCCAGCCGCGCCGTGCAGGCGTTTGACGACTCGTTTGTCGAAGTGGCCGAACTGCGGCGCAAGACCCAGCGCGTGCTGGGCAAACTCACTGGCAAAGACAATATCAAGTTCGACGGCATGAGCCGCGTGGCGCACGTGACGGACGCCACCGATTGGCGTGTGGAGGTGCCGTTTGTGGTGCTCACGCCCGATACTGAAACTGAAATGGCGGGTCTGGTCAAAGGCTGTATCGACCTGGGCCTGACCATCATCGCGCGTGGCGGTGGCACCGGCTACACCGGCGGGGCTGTGCCCCTGACGTGGAAGAGTGCCGTCATCAACACCGAAAAGTTGGAGGCCATGAGCGAGGTCGAAATGATGACCCTGCCCGGCATGGATCGCCCCGTGGCCACGGTCTGGTCGGAGGCGGGCGTGGTGACGCAGCGCGTGGCGGATGCCGCCGAGCGCGCCGGTTATGTGTTTGCGGTAGACCCAACCTCGGCCGAGGCCTCTTGTATTGGCGGCAATATCGCCATGAATGCCGGTGGCAAGAAGGCGGTGCTGTGGGGCACGGCGCTGGACAACCTGGCCAGCTGGCGCATGGTCACGCCCGACGCGGGTTGGCTGGAAGTCACCCGGCTGAATCACAACATGGGCAAGATCCATGACGTGGACGTGGCCAGCTTTGAGCTGCAGTATTTCAAGGCCGACGGCAAGACCAAGGTGCGTAGCGAGCGGCTCGACATCCCTGGCCCCTCGTTTCGCAAGGAGGGCTTAGGCAAAGACGTGACCGACAAGTTCTTGAGCGGTCTACCCGGCATTCAGAAAGAAGGTTGCGACGGTCTTATCACCAGCGCGCGCTGGGTGTTACACCGCATGCCGGCCCATACCCGCACGGTGTGCCTAGAGTTTTTTGGCCATGCGCGCGACGCGGTGCCCAGCATCGTGGAGATCAAAGACTTCATGTTTGCCGAGGTCAAGCGCTCCGGTGTCTTGTTGGCGGGCCTGGAGCATCTGGACGACCGCTACCTCAAGGCCGTGGGCTACGCCACCAAATCCAAGCGCGGTGGCTTGCCCAAAATGGTGTTGTTTGGCGACATCGCCGGGGACGACGCGGACGCCGTGGCGCGCGCCACCAGCGAGGTGGTGCGCATTGCCAACTCGCGCAGTGGTGAGGGTTTTATCGCCATCAGCCCTGAGGCGCGCAAGAAGTTCTGGCTGGACCGCAAGCGCACGGCGGCGATTTCGCGTCACACCAACGCCTTCAAGATCAATGAAGACGTGGTGATTCCCCTGCCGCGCATGGCCGAGTACACCGACGGTATTGAACGTATCAACATCGAGCTGAGCCTGGCCAACAAAATCAAGCTGTGCGACGAGTTGGCAGAATTTTTTAGCCAAAGCACACTGCCACTGGGCAAGCGCGATGACGCCAACGATGTTGCCTCTGCCGAGCTGTTGGAAGACCGCGTGGCGCAGGCGCAGACCCTGGTGGCTGAGGTGCGCGGTTTGTGGGTGGGTTGGTTGCAGGGGGTTGAGCCCTTGTTCCCGCAGTTGCAAGACCACTCCCTGCGCGCCAGCTGGAAGACGCAACTGCGTGCGCCCTTGCAGGCCCTGTTCACCGGAGCTGAGTTTCTGCCGATTCTGGACGAGTGCAGTGCGATTCACCAGCGTGTGCTCAAGGGGCGCGTGTGGGCCGCCTTGCACATGCATGCGGGTGACGGCAATGTGCACACCAACCTGCCGGTCAACAGCGACGATTACGAGATGCTGCAAGCCGCGCACACGGCGGTCAAACGCATCATGGTGCTGGCGCGCTCCCTCGGTGGTGTGATTTCGGGTGAACACGGCATTGGCATCACCAAGCTGGAGTTCTTGACCGACGCGGAACTCAAGCCTTTTGCCGACTACAAGGCCAAGGTCGATCCTGAGGGACGTTTTAATAAAGGTAAGTTACTCAGAAGTACAAATGCCGTTCACCCTGAGCTTGTCGAAGAGCGGACCAAGGCTTCGACAAGCTCAGCCCGAACGGTAGCGAGCGAAATCACCTACGCCGACCTGACCAACGCCTACACGCCCAGCTTTGGGCTGATGGGCCATGAGTCCATCATCATGCAGCAGTCCGACATTGGCGCGATTGCCGACAGCGTGAAAGACTGCCTGCGCTGCGGCAAGTGCAAGCCGGTGTGCTCCACCCATGTGCCGCGTGCCAACCTGCTGTACAGCCCGCGCGACAAAATTCTGGCGACTTCTCTCTTGGTAGAGGCGTTTCTGTACGAAGAGCAGACCCGCCGTGGCATTTCGATCCGGCACTGGGAAGAGTTCGAGGACGTGGCCGATCACTGCACCGTGTGCCACAAGTGCGTGACGCCGTGCCCGGTCAACATCGACTTTGGCGATGTGTCCATGAACATGCGTAACCTGCTGCGCAAAATGGGGCAGAAAACCTTCCGCCCCGGTAACGCCGCCGCCATGTTCTTCCTGAACGCAACCAACCCTGAGACCATCAAACTGATGCGCTCGGCCATGGTGGGCGTTGGCTTCAAGCTGCAGCGTCTGGCCAATCAGGTGCTGCGCGTGGCCGCCCGCAAGCAAACAGCCAAACCACCCGCCAGCGTGGGCAAGCCCGCACTCAAAGAGCAGGTGATTCACTTCATCAACAAAAAGATGCCAGGCGGCCTGCCCAAAAAAACCGCACGGGCGCTGCTGGACATTGAAGACAGCGACTACGTGCCCATCATCCGCAACGCCCAAGTCACCACGGCTGAGAGCGAGGCGGTGTTTTACTTCCCCGGCTGTGGCTCGGAGCGCCTGTTCAGCCAGGTGGGTCTGGCCACGCAGGCCATGCTCTGGCATGCGGGGGTGCAAACCGTGCTACCACCCGGCTATCTGTGCTGCGGCTACCCGCAACGCGGCTCCGGTCAGCAGGACAAGGCCGACAAAATCATCACCGACAATCGCGTGCTGTTTCACCGTGTCGCCAACACCCTGAACTACCTGGACATCAAGACCGTGGTGGTGAGCTGCGGCACCTGTTACGACCAGTTGCAAGGCTACGAGTTTGACAAAATCTTCCCCGGCAGCCGCATCATCGACATCCACGAGTACCTGCTGGAGAAGGGCATCACGCTGGGCAATAAGGGGGCCTACCTGTACCACGACCCCTGCCACAGCCCGATGAAGCTGCAAGAACCGATGAAGACTGTCAAAGCCTTGCTGGGCGACCAGGTGCTGAAAAGCGAGCGCTGCTGCGGCGAGAGCGGCACGCTGGGCGTGACCCGGCCTGATATCTCAACCCAGGTGCGTTTCCGCAAGGAAGAAGAACTCAAGCGGGATGAGGCGGCCTTGCGTGCGCTCACGCAGGACGGTGAGGCTGTGGTCGGTGAAAAAGACAACATCAAAATCCTCACCAGTTGCCCGAGCTGCCTGCAAGGTTTGTCGCGCTATGGCAATGATCTGAACAATGGCTTGCTAGAGGCCGACTACATCGTGGTCGAAATGGCGCGCAAAATCCTGGGTGAGCAGTGGCTGCCCGAGTACGTGCAAGCGGCCAATGCCGGGGGTATTGAACGAGTTTTAGTCTAGGAGTAATTTTTCATGGCAGGTTTGCAATCAGGCGCACCCACACCGCAAGATTTGACGGTGCATGGTCAGTCCAAAGTTTTGGAAATTGCGTTCTCAGACGGGGCGAGTTATCGCATCCCGTTTGAGCTGATGCGCGTGTACTCGCCCTCGGCCGAGGTGCAGGGCCACGGGCCGGGTCAGGAAGTGTTGCAAACGGGCAAGCGCGACGTTGGCATTGTGGATTTGGCGTCGGTCGGCAACTACGCCGTGCAACCCACGTTCTCAGACGGCCACAGCAGCGGTATTTTTTCATGGGACTACCTGTACTTTTTGGGCTCGCAACAAGACAAGCTGTGGGCCGAGTACCAAGGTCGCTTGCAAGCCGCCGGCGTGGAGCGTGACGCGCCCATGATCGACAAAGCCGGGCATAGCTGCTCCAGCCACTGATCGAAGTGGACAGGCCATGAGCAACACGCATTTCGGTTTTGAGACGGTGGATGAGGGTCAAAAAGCGCAGCGCGTGCGCGGCGTGTTCGACTCGGTCGCACCCAAGTACGACTTGATGAACGACCTGATGTCCTTGGGGCTGCACCGGGTCTGGAAGGCCTATACCTTGGCGGTGGCGAACTTGCACGAAGGCGACAGGGCGCTGGACATTGCGGGTGGCACCGGCGACTTGGCCCTGGCTTTTTCCAAGAAGGTGGGCAAGAGCGGCCAAGTGGTGCACACCGACATCAACGAAGCCATGCTGCGCACCGGGCGCGACCGCTTGCTGGACGAGGGCGTGGCCCTGCCCACGATGGTGTGCGATGCCGAGAAACTGCCCTTTGCCAGGGACTACTTTGACGTGGTGAGCGTGGCCTTTGGCCTGCGCAACATGACGCACAAAGACGCAGCGCTGGCCGAGATGAACCGCGTGCTCAAACCCGGTGGCAAGTTGCTGGTGCTGGAGTTCTCCAAAGTGGCCCCGCCGCTGGAAAAAATTTACGACTGGTATTCTTTCAAGCTCTTGCCCAAGTTGGGTCAATGGGTGGCAGGTGACGCCAGCAGCTACCAGTACCTGGCTGAGTCCATCCGCATGCACCCGGGTCAGGAAGAACTCAAGACCTTGATGAAGGCCGCAGGCTTTGGGCATGTGGATTTTCACAACATGTCGGGTGGTATTGTGGCCTTGCATGTCGGAATTAAGTGCTAATTCTGGTTTTATGCGCTAACGTTCGGGTTGGAGAATCCTGCAAGGTGGCTTTTAGTGGCTTGAATTGCGAGTGCAACGCCCCAAGTGGTTGCCATAAATAGTTTGATTGGAGATGGATGATGAAAATCTGGACTTTGGTTTTATCGCTGGCTTTGGCCCTGGGCAGCGTCACGGCAGAGGCCAAACGGCTCGGTGGCGGCTCTTCGGTGGGCAAGCAGTCCAGCAATGTGACGCACCGTGAGGCAGCGCCCACGCAAAACGTGGCCAAACCCGCTGCGCCCCCCGCAGCCCCGGCAGCGCAGCCAGCCAAGCGCCCTTGGGGAGCCATGTTGGGCGGTCTGGCGGCGGGTCTGGGCTTGGCATGGCTGGCACACTCACTCGGCATGGGTGAGGCCTTTGGGCAGTTCATGATGATTGCTTTGGTCGTCATGCTGGCCATGATGGCGATTGGCTGGTTCATGCGTAACCGCCGCCCTGCAGCGGTGCAAAACAACAGCCCGTTTGCATTTCAGGGTGCGGGGGGGGCAGGCGGGGTTGTGACGCCAAGCCAGTACAAACCAGAGAATGTCGGCAATGACGCCTCAGCGCGACCCTGGGAATCCAGCTCCACGCATTTCCATACGGACGATATCAAGTCAAACTCGGGTGCTGTGATCGGCTCAGCGCTGGGCGGCGTGCAGGCCTGGGGTGTACCCGCTGATTTCGACACGGCGGGTTTTCTCAATGCGGCCAAGGCCAATTTTGTGACCCTGCAAGCTGCTTGGGACAAGTCTGACATCAGCGCCTTGCGCGTGATGATGACAGACGACATGCTGCGCGAAATCCAGTCGCAACTGGCCGACCGCGAAACGCATACGGGTGGGCCCGCCAACCGCACCGATGTCGAGATGCTCGAAGCCCAGTTGCTGGGGATCGAGGACACGGGCGCAGATTACATGGCTAGCGTCGAGTTCTCCGGCATGATCCGTGAGGAGCCTTCGGCAGGCCCAAGCCCTTTCCGCGAAGTCTGGAACATGACCAAGCCTAAAGACGGCAGCCGGGGCTGGCTGGTGGCCGGGGTACAGGCTTTGCAATAAGCCGCCACGGTTTACGTAGGTTCCGGGGAAATCCGGGGAATAATTGGGGACTATGGCAACACAGTCCCCTTTTTCATTGCTGGAAGATATTCTTCAAAAGCGCAGTTTCAATTTTCAACCCCCGGTATGGGTGGTGGATGAGGTTCAGCGGCGCGTTGTGCTGTTGCTCAACCACATCCTGATGCAGGAGAAAGAAGCCACTCGACGCCTCGCTCGGCAAAAGGGTTTGACGGTGCTGTTTCAATGGCGCGAATTCACGCTGCAGTTGGTGGCGACACCGGCTGGCCTGCTCGATCGTGCCTCGCCATCCACCTCGCCAGATTTGACTTTCACGATGACCGAGGCGTCTCCGATGGCCTTGGCGCAAGGTGTTATGCGGGGTGACAAGCCTGCCATTCAGATCGTGGGCGATGTGCAACTGGCCTCAGAGGTGAATTGGTTGATTGAGAACGTGCGCTGGGATGTGGAAGAAGACCTCTCGCGCATCGTGGGTGACGCTCCGGCGCACACGATGGGGCAGGTGGCACGCCGCATGGTGGCTGCGCTGCGCGAGTTTTTAGCCCGTAGACCGGGGCAGCCTTCATCGCATGGGCTTTCGACATGAGGCGGGTTTTCCGGGGCGTGTTCATCGTCTGGACTGTGCTGCGTTTTGGTCTGGACGAGTTGGTCCTCAATAGTTTTGAAAAGCCCTGGCTTCGCTTGCTGGCACGCATCGTCTCATTTGGGCGCAATTTGGAGGCCCCGCGTGGGCAGCGCTTGCGTGAGGCGCTGGAGCATTTGGGGCCCATCTTCGTCAAGTTTGGCCAAGTGCTCTCCACCCGGCGCGACCTCATGCCTGAAGACATTGCCGACGAATTGGCGCGCTTGCAAGACCGGGTGCCGCCTTTCAGCTCGGACGTGGCGGTGGCCAGCATTGAGCGGGCGTTTCGCAAGCCACTGAATCAAATTTTCGAGTCGTTTGATCGCGAACCCATTGCGAGTGCATCCATTGCCCAGGTGCATTTTGCGATGCTCAAGGACAGTCATGGCGCGGTGCGCGAAGTGGCCGTCAAGGTGCTGCGCCCCGGTATGTTGCCCGCTATTGAGAAAGACCTGAGCCTGATGCGCATGATGGCGGGCTGGGTCGATAGCCTCTCAACGGACGGCAAACGCTTGAAGCCGCGCGAGGTGGTGGCCGAGTTTGACAAATACCTGCATGACGAGCTGGATTTGGTGCGAGAAGCTGCCAGCGCCGCCCAATTGCGCCGTAATATGGCCGGTCTGGACTTGGTGCTGATCCCTGAAATGATTTGGGATTACTGCACCACCGATGTCATCGTGATGGAGCGCATGAAGGGCATCCCCATCAGCCAGACAGCTCGCCTGCGTGAGGCGGGGGTCGACATCCCCAAACTGGCGCGTGATGGTGTGACCCTGTTTTTTACCCAGGTGTTTCGTGATGGTTTTTTCCACGCCGACATGCACCCCGGAAACATCCAGGTCAGTGTTGAGCCCGCCACCTTTGGGCGGTACATCTCGCTCGATTTCGGCATCGTTGGCACGCTCACCGAGTTCGACAAAGAGTACCTAGCGCAAAACTTCACTGCGTTTTTTCGGCGCGATTACAAGCGCGTGGCGCAGTTGCACATTGAGTCAGGCTGGGTGCCCGCGCATACCCGGGTGGACGAGCTGGAGGCCGCCATCCGCACCGTGTGCGAACCTTATTTTGATCGACCGCTGAAAGAGATTTCATTGGGTATGGTGTTGCTGCGCCTGTTCCAGACCTCACGTCGTTTTCAGGTGGAGATCCAGCCGCAGCTGGTGCTGCTGCAAAAAACCCTGCTCAATATCGAAGGCTTGGGCCGTCAGCTTGATCCTGAGCTGGATCTTTGGAATACTGCAAAACCATTTCTTGAAAAATGGATGATGGACCAAATTGGCCCCCAAAAATTGTGGGAGCAGCTCAAGGAGCAAGCCCCCCGATACGCCAAGATGCTGCCCGAGTTGCCACGGCTCCTGCACGACTACCTGGCCCACCGTCCGTCGGATAACCAGCGTGATTTGCGCGAGCTGCTGATTGAGCAGAAAAGAACCAACAAGCTGCTGCAAGGTCTGGTGTACGGTGCTTTGGGCTTCGTGCTGGGCTTGATCGTGATGCAGGCCGTGGTGAGAGTTCATTTGTTTTGAAGAGCTGACGTCGTGCTGTTGACCCTTGTCATTGTTTATCTTCTGGTCACCATCGCCATTGGTCTGATCGCTGCCAAGCGGGTGAAGAGTTCGGCTGACTTTGCCATCGCCGGTCGGCGCTTGCCGCTCTTCATGATCGTCACCACCACCTTCGCCACTTGGTTCGGCTCAGAGACGGTGTTGGGCATTCCAGCCAAATTTGTCAATGGTGGTTTTCACGGCGTGATTGAAGACCCGTTTGGCGCAGGCACGTGTCTGATTTTGGTGGGTCTTTTTTTTGCCGGCAAGCTCTACCGAATGACGCTACTGACCATCAGCGACTACTACCGCGAGCGCTATGGCCGCACGGTGGAGGTGGTGTGTTCGCTCATCATCATGCTCAGCTACCTGGGGTGGGTATCAGCCCAGGTAACGGCCCTGGGATTGGTGTTCAACGTGCTGTCGGCGGGCAGCATCAGCATCCCCTGGGGCATGGTGATTGGTGTGGTGTCCATCTTGGCCTATACCCTGTTTGGCGGCATGTGGTCTGTGGCGGTGACGGACTTTATCCAGATGATTATTCTGGTCGTGGGCTTGAGCATCCTGGCGGTGTTTGCCGCTGACATGGCCGGTGGGGCCGACAAGGTGGTGAACCTGGCCCTGAGCCGTGACCTCTTCAAATTCTGGCCGGAACCGAGCTTCAAAGATATGGCGTTTTTCTTTGCCGCAGCGGTCACCATGATGCTGGGCTCCATCCCCCAGCAAGACGTGTTTCAGCGCGTGATGTCGGCCAACAGCCCCCATGCGGCAACACGTGGCCCCGTCATCGGTGGCATTTGCTACATCCTGTTTGCTTTTGTGCCCATGTTTTTGGTGACCAGCGCACTCGTCATCATGCCGGAGCAAACGGCGCTGTTGCTCAAGGACGACCCGCAAAAAGTGCTGCCCACCCTGGTGCTGGAGAAGATGCCCTTTGTCATGCAGGTGCTGTTTTTTGGGGCCTTGTTGTCGGCCATCAAATCATCAGCATCCGCCACCTTGCTGGCCCCCAGCGTGACCTTTGTGGAGAACATCTGGCGTCAATTTCACCCGCGCATCAGCGACCAGAAAGAACTCAAAACCATGCGCATTACCGTGTTGGTTTTCAGCGCCCTGGTCTTGACGTACGCGATTGCGATGCAGGGCACCTCGATTTACGAAATGGTATCCGGGGCTTATCAGGTCACGCTGGTGGGGGCCTTTGTGCCGCTGTTATTTGGGTTGTACTGGAAGCGGGCGTCCACCCAGGGGGCGATTTTTTCTATTCTTCTTGGGGTGCTGACCTGGGGTCTGTTCATGGCCACCCCCGCAGGCGAAGACTTTCCAGCGCAACTGGCGGGGCTATTGGCGGCCTTGGTGGGCATGTTGGCGGGGTCGCTGGGCCCGCAGTCCATTGCCAACCAGCAGGCTTCTCATCACACACTGGTTGGG
>JANXSU010000172.1 GCA_025356545.1 Comamonadaceae bacterium | reverse complement strand
GTACTATCCCGGTTGTAAGGCCAGTCTTGATATTCAATATGTAGCCGATTGGTTGATCGACTGTGTGGAGGAGTGAGTCGGTGTAATCGCGTTCAACGTAATCAACGTTTAATGCGATTGGAAATCTACGAATAGCTTAAAGATAAAGAATAAGTCATGGTTTTTAGCTCTAATATTTTTCTTTTTGCTTTTCTTCCACTCTTTCTTGCTTGCTATTATCTGACGCCATGGCGGGCCAAATCGGCTTTGATCTTGGTTTTCAGTTATGCCTTCTATGCATGGTGGCGCCCTGATTTTTTGGGGCTTTTAGTTGCTGTAACTGTGGTGAGCTATGCCGTTGCCCTGATCATTGAGGCTGCAAACGACGCAGGCAAACGCTATCGCTGGTTGGTCGTGGGTGTGGGCTTGAATCTGCTCGCATTGGCCTACTTCAAGTACGCCAATTTCGGCGTTGACAGTTTCAACGCAGCACTCCAAGGGTTGGGCTTTGAGCCCATGGCTTGGACGCGTGTATTGCTCCCCATTGGGCTCTCTTTCTATATTTTTCACGCTATCAGCTATTTGGTGGATATCTACCGTCGCGAGGCACCGCCCGCACGCGATTTGATCGATTTTGCTGCTTTCATCGCACTTTTCCCGCATTTGGTGGCGGGGCCGGTGTTGCGCTATCACCTCTTGGCAGAGCAGTTTCGCAGCAGGATTCACTCACTGGATCGCTTCGCTCGCGGTTGTCTCGTGTTCATGGTCGGGTTTTGCCAAAAGGTGCTCATCGCTGACACGGTTGCCCCTCTGGCCGATGCCGCTTTTGCCGCGCCGCTACCAACATTCGTAGACGCTTGGCTAGGTTCTCTTGCCTACACCATTCAGCTATTTTTTGATTTCAGCGGCTACACCACCATGGCCATCGGGCTCGCTCTCATGATTGGTTTTGTGTTTCCTGAGAACTTCAATGACCCCTATGTTTCGCGTTCCATCACAGAGTTTTGGAAACGCTGGCACATGTCGCTTTCCAATTGGCTGCGGGAGTATTTGTACATCTCGTTAGGTGGCAATCGGAAGGGCGTTTTTCGCACCTACGTCAATCTGTTTTTAACCATGCTGCTCGGTGGCCTGTGGCATGGCGCGAATTGGACATTTGTACTTTGGGGCGCTTGGCACGGCGGTATCTTGGCGCTAGAGCGCTATTGGGATCAGCGCTTTGGCAAACCGTTGCTACCGGGCTGGTTGAGTGTCATCAAAACCATGCTGCTGGTGATTGCCGGATGGGTGATGTTTCGCGCGGTTGACATCACAGGCGCTGGGCGGATGTTTCAGGGCATGGCGGGATTGAATGGTGTTGCTTTGAGCCCCGGTATGGCATGGCAAGTCACACCGGATCGACTGGGTGTGTTGGCCATTGGCATTGCCTTGGTTTACGCTATGCCTTGGTTGAGGCGTCACAGTGGTTCTTACGCGCGCTACCTCATAGTGCCACTGTTCTTGTGGTCAGTAGCCACACTGTCGTCACAAGCGTTTACACCGTTTTTATATTTCCAGTTCTGAGGTTGAGATGTCTGACAACACTGCCCAATCCATGACGAATCTAAAACCTAAACCGCACCATGCTTTTGCGGCGCTGGCCTTTATAGCCGTCATGCTCGTCGGCGCGTGGCAAATCACGGCGGCAGCGCTCAATCCCGATGGTCTTGAATTCCCTCGCACTTTGCTTGATTTCAGAGAAGGCAGAACTACGCAAGAGTTGGAAAAACAACTCGATAAACATTTGCCTGTACGCACCTCACTCATTGCCGGTGCGAATACCTTGCGCTACCTCATCACCGGCGGCGGCGGCGATCAAGTTCGCACAGGGCGCGACCAATGGCTTTTCTTGACCGATGAGTTGCGCTACGACGTGGATGGTGCTGCAAATTTAAAAACCCGCGTCGATATGCTGGGCACGGCTGCACAGCGGCTGAACGAACGAGGGGTGAAACTGGTCATTGCTTTAGTGCCTGACAAAGCGCGTATTTATGAAAGCAAGCTCGCCAGCGGGCAATATCCGGCTTACAACCAGAGTCGTTACCAAGACGCACTGGCCGCCTTGCGCGAGCGCAAAGTCACCACGGTCGATTTGCTTCAACCTTTGACTCAAGCCGCGCTTAAGTCCGAGGTTTTCTACCGCACTGACACACACTGGAATCAAGTTGGCGCTCAGGTGGTCGCCCACGCCGTGGCTAGCCAAGTCCAGCAACTCGGCATTTCGCTGGAAGCAACCACGTTTAAAACCACATCAGAAGCCGCCCCGGTGGAACGGGTCGGTGATTTGGTTCGTCTCATGGGCTTGCAAGACATGCCGAACTCAGTGCGACCCATGCCCGATCAAGAAGCGTCAGCGAGCACCACTCAAACCAGCGCCGAGAGTGCAGGTGGTGGCCTCTTCGGTGATGTCGCCGTACCGGTGGTGATGACGGGTACGTCTTACTCCATGCGCGGTAATTTCCATGGCTACATGCAGCAAGCCTTGTCGAGCAAAGTGCTCAACACAGCCAAAGATGGCGGTGGTTTTTTACAGGCTGCTACGGCTTATTTAAGCGATGAGGCCTTTCGGACGTCCAAGCCCAAGGTCTTGATCTGGGAGGTGCCCGAGCGCTTTCTCATGACCAAGCTGGATGATGAGTCCACGTGGCTAGCCAAAGTCAAACTCAGCCCTTGAGTTGATGAGCCTGAAGGCGTTTAGTGCCTTCAAGGCTGGGTCAGTTTCAGTGAATCCGCATGCCCGGCTGCGCCCCTGGCCAAGGGGTCAGGATATGGATGCCCGGCTGGGCCTTCTCATCCGCGTGGCTGGCGGCCAGCACCATGCCCTCTGAGACGCCGAACTTCATCTTGCGTGGGGCCAAGTTAGCGACCATGACCGTGAGTTGACCTATCAGTTCTTCAGGTTTGTAGGCGCTGGCGATGCCGCTGAACACATTGCGGGTTTTCCCCTCGCCCACGTCCAGCGTCAGGCGCAGCAGCTTGGTCGAACCTTCCACCACTTCGCAGTTGACGATCTTGGCGATGCGGAGGTCGATCTTGGCGAAGTCGTCGATGCCGATGGTGGGGGCGATGGCTTCGCCACCGGGTAACTCGATTGCTACTGAATTAATAGCTGCTTGTGATGATTCTGATTGGTCTGCAAGCTCAAACAGGGATTCAAGCTGCTCGGGGGTGACGCGTTGCATGAGGTGCTGATAGGGCTGGATGGCTTGCACATCGTGGTGCACCAAATTCCATTCGCGCATGTTGCTGCCGGTGAATTGTTCGACGGCTTGCGCAAGCGCTGGCAACATAGGGGCCAGGTAGCGGGTGAGCGCGGCAAAGGTATTGATGAGCACCGAACACACCTGGTGCAGGGCTTCGTTGTTGGCCGTGTCTTTGGCCAAATCCCAGGGCTTGTTTTGATCCACGTAAGCGTTGACCTTGTCGGCCAGCAGCATGATTTCGCGCGTGGCCTTGCCGAACTCGCGGGTCTCATACAAAGCTGCAATGCCGTCAGCAGCGGCGCGGATGTCATGCAGCATCACTGCACCTTGTGGGTCAAAAGTGTGGATGAGTTGGCCGCCAAATCGCTTGGTCAAAAACCCCGCCGCCCGGCTCGCAATGTTCACATACTTGCCAATCAAATCGCTGTTCACCCGCGCCATGAAATCATCCGCGTTGAAGTCAATGTCCTCATTGCGCGCTGAAAGCTTGGCGGCGAGGTAGTAGCGCAGCCACTCGGGGTTCATACCCAGCGACAGGTACTTCAGTGGGTCGAGACCTGTGCCCCGGCTCTTGCTCATCTTTTCGCCGTTGTTCACGGTCAAGAAGCCGTGCACAAACACATTGTCAGGCGTCTTGCGACCGCTGAACTTCAGCATCGCAGGCCAGAACAGAGTGTGGAAGGTCACGATGTCTTTGCCGATGAAGTGGTATTGCTCGGTGTCCGCAGCGGCCATGTACTCTTCAAAGCTGCGGATGTCGCCGTGCTGGGCCTTGGGACCACCCTTCTCGAACCAGTTTTTGAGCGATGCCAGATAGCCCACCGGTGCGTCCAGCCACACATAAAAATACTTGCCCGGTGCGTCGGGAATCTCGATGCCGAAGTAGGGCGCGTCACGGGAGATGTCCCAGTCGCCCAGGCCTTCGCTCGTTGAGCCATCCGCGTTGGTACGCACCGAGAACCATTCTTTGATTTTGTTGGCTACCTCGGCTTGCAGCACCAACTTGCCGTTGGTATCCACGCGTTGCGTCCAGGCCTCCAAAAACTCCACACAGCGCGGGTCAGAGAGCTTGAAGAAGAAGTGCTCTGAGTGTTTTAACTCTGGCGTCACGCCTGACAAGGCCGAGTACGGCTTGATCAGATCGGTGGGCGCATAGACTGAGCCGCACACCTCGCAGTTGTCGCCATACTGGTCTTTGGCGTGGCACTTTGGGCACTCGCCTTTGATATAGCGGTCAGGCAAGAACATGTTCTTCGCAGGGTCGAAAAACTGCTCGATGGTGCGGGTCTCAATCAGATCGTTGGCCTTGAGGTTGCGGTAAATCTGACGGGCGAGTTCGTGGTTCTCGGGCGCGTCGGTGCTGTGCCAGTTGTCAAAGCTGATGTGAAAGCCGTCCAGATAGGGCTTGCGGCCTGCGGCGATCTCGGACACAAAAGCCTGCGGTGTTTGACCCGCCTTCTCAGCCGCGATCATGATGGGCGCGCCGTGGGTGTCGTCCGCACCGACAAAATTCACATGGTGTCCCTGCATGCGCTGGAACCGAACCCAGATGTCGGCCTGGATGTACTCCATGATGTGGCCGACGTGGAACTTGCCGTTGGCGTAGGGTAGGGCGGTGGTGACGAAGAGTTGGCGCGGTGCAGACATGGGAAGCTTTGATGGCGGATAAGCGCCTATTTTAAAAGCGATCCTCTCGCTGCCATTCACGCCACCGATACTTGATGTGAATGGCTACGCGGCTGTCCCCCGGCCTGGGGCCTCCTCCTTGATGCCGCTACGCCATCTCCACCAAGCATCTCTTCACTGTTTAACCCATCAAAGCCAATGCTTCGCTACGGCCTTGGTCGTAGGTGAGCTGCACGCTCGTGCCACTGGTGCAGTCCATGTTGATGGCGGCTACCTTATGTGCCGGTTGCAGGTACACGCGCTGCTGGTGGGTGAACATTTGCGGCAAATCGGCGCGGTGGCGGGTCAACAGCACCAGGGTTTCAGCGTCGCCTTGGCGGTCTTGCGGCAGGGGGATACTGTCGTAAAAACCACCGTCCAATGCGGCACGGCCTCCGACGAGGTGGATGGGGGTGATAGGCACGGCAGCGGCAGAAGCCATGAGCAGCGTGCGGGCGTCGGCCAGCTTGGCGCTTTGGGTCAAGTCCAGGTAATCGGCACGAAAGCCCAGGTGGTGCGGCAAACGAGCATGGAAATTTTTTAACCAGTATTTCTCACTGGAATACAAAGCCAAGGCCAGCAAGGTAGACAAGGTCAGCGGCAAATAGGGGATGGGCCGCGTGATGACGACTTCGATTTTTAAACCGCGCTTTTTCAGTTTCTCCAGATCACTCTCGTCCAGAAAGCTGCCAATCCAATCCGGGTAGATGCGCGGCAGCATGAAGGGGCGCTGGCCTTTGAGCAGATCGCGCCACTCGATGTTGCGGGGCGTGGTGTTGAAGCGCTCAGTGGCGTAAGTCAGTGCATCTGACAAACGACCTGTGGAAAAAGCGGTTGCGATCCCCGCGCCCGCGCTGGCCCCGATCAGGCGCTGGGCTTGCCAGCAGACGTGTTGCGCCAAGACCTCCACCACACCGGCTTGCCACCAGCAGCGGTTGCCACCGCCTGCGAAGACGATGTGGTGGTAGTTGCGACTCAGAAATTCTTGGCGGGTGATGGCTTGCATCAGGGGATTGTCGCAGCCTCTCCCCAGCCAAAAAACTTCAGTATTTCGTCCTTTTGCCGCAGCGCATCCGCATAACCCAGTGCAATCAGCTCTTGCGTGAAGGCCGACTCGAACAGCAAATAACTGGCCAGGGCTGCGCCCTTCACATCGGAGGCCTTGGACGACACGCCCAGGCTGCCCAGCATGGCACGCACGGCCAGGGGCAGGGCGTCAATGTGGCGGGCGGCTATCGTGTCAAGACGCTGCGAGGGCGCAATCAGTAGCAGCTCAATGGGTTTGAGCGAGCTGCTGGTGCGGGCGCTAGGTGGGATCAATTGCAGTGTCTGGTTGATGCGGCGCATGCGCTCCACGTCCACCGAGAGGGCGTCGAGAAAAATGTTGGACAGCGCGTGGCCGGCGATTTGCGCCAGCGAGGGGTAGCTGTGTTGTTCGTACTGCTCGGGCGTGTTCTGCGGCTCATGCATTCGGCCCGCGCCGATGACCAGCACGCGGTCGGCCCCCAGGTGAATGGCGGGCGCAATGGGGGCCGATTGGCGCATGGAGCCGTCGCCAAAGTACTCGGTATGCCCATTGATTTGCAGGGCGGTGGCCGGAAAGATGAAGGGAATGGCGGACGAGGCCAGCAAGTGCTCATGCGTGATGCGGTCGTTAACAGCCAGACGCTGTGAGCGGATCCAAGGCCGCAGGTGGGACAGGCCCTCAAAAAAAGTGACGTGTTGGCCCGAGCTGTAGCTGGACGCCGTGACGGCCAGCGCGTGCAGATGGCCTTGTGCAATCAGCCCCGGCAGGCGCTCCAGCGGCACCATGGTGGTGAGCAGCTGTGCCAACGGCGTGTTGTCCAGCAGCGAGCGCGGTTTGAGACGCCGCCAGCGGGCAATCACCCAGCCCAAAGAGAGCAGGCTGATCCAGCGCGCACCGGTGCGCATGACACTGAGCACGTCTGACTGATAGACCTCATCGGTTTGAAAGTTTTTCCAGATCGAGACCACGCGCCGCACCGTCTGGTCAAAATCATCCGCACCACAGGCCAGGGCTGCCGCATTGAGCGCACCCGCTGATGTGCCGGTGATGATGGCAAAGGGGTTGGGTGCGTTTTGCTCGCCACAGGCCTTGCGCAGGTCGGCAATGGCCTCCAGCACGCCCATCTGGTAGGCGGCACGCGAGCCGCCCCCGGTGAGGAGCAGGCCGCAGGTTTGAGGGACTTCATGAGGCATGAATCCATTATGCGGGAGCTTCGTTAGACTATGCCCAATTTCAGGAGACATGATGGCAGTGACAGAACAGGCGCTTTTAGAGGCACTCAAGCAGGTAATCGACCCCAATACGGGCAAAGATTTTGTATCCACCAAAGCCCTTCGCAACCTCACGGTGCTCGACGGCGATGTGACTTTTGACGTGGAACTCGGCTACCCGGCCAAGAGCCAGATCGCAGGATTTCGCAAAGCGCTGATCGCCGCCGCCAAGGGCGTGGCGGGCGTGAGCAATGTGTCGGTCAACATCAGCACCCGCATCGTGGCCCATGCGGTGCA
>JANXSU010000149.1 GCA_025356545.1 Comamonadaceae bacterium | reverse complement strand
AGCGAAAGTTGTAACCCGTTTTTCTTTGGCAGCACCAAAAACACCCTCCAGGGGTGCCACTAGGGGTGTCATAAGAAAAATGTCCCCCGACGAAGTGAAAGTAGACCGCAGCCACCGCTTGTTGCAGTTTGGCAACAATAGCGGCGAAAGAAATCGCAAGGTAGCGAATCGGCCCCCAGGTAGCGGGCTGCTGGCCCGCTAATCCGCTTCCGCCTCAATTTCCTTCCATATGCCTGTGACGCGTTCACGCACTGCAGATTTGCGCAAATAGCTGATGGCCTGTGCCACATCGTTCAGCTGGTAACCACCACATTCGTTGCTAACCGTTCCCAGGCTGGTGTTACGTGTGACGCTGTTTGGGGAGCGCCGGACCTGAACGTCCCAGTTTTATTTAGTACCTCTTCGGGAGCACCGCCGGAAGCATTCCGGGACGTCACCCAAAAGAAATAGGCCGGTACTGCGTTGTATTGTGTGAAGTAACTACCCAACACACAACAACCGAGACCAGCCTATGAACAGGATTTTAGGGGCCCTCACGACCCTCGACCAGCACTTTGATGAGGTCGACAATGGCGGTGATGTTTATCGGCCAGTGAATTGCCCGCACTGTCAAGCTGGCGGGCTTTGGCGTCATGGCTTTTATCGCCGCAAGGCTGATCATGAAGCTGGCGGCGATGTGCCCCGCGAACTCGTGCCCATTGCGCGTTTCCTGTGCAACCCATGCGGCGTAACCTGCTCTCGCTTGCCGGCCTGCGTTGCCCCGCGTCGCTGGTATGGATGGGACATGCAGCAAGTGGTTTTGCTCATGGTTATGGCTGGTGTCTCGCTCCTGCAGTGCTGCCAGCAAACTGGTCGGGCACGTTCAACCGTGCGCCGGTGGCGCGACTGGCTACATGAGCGAGCGGACAGCTTCGCGTTCTTTCTTCGAAGCAGGTTCCCTGAACTGGGGCGGGTCTCAGACTTCACCGCGTTCTGGCGCCAGGTAATGAACGAACTGACCTTGGCTCAGGCAATGGCCTGGCTGGACCAGCACCTGATCGTCCCGTAATCCGCAGTACCTCAGACAGGTAAAAACAGCCTGGTCTGTGGCGCTGGGGCAACCCACACAATTTGGCCATTCCGCAAAAGTGGCGCATCCAATCTGATCGAGACCTCAACAACTGGAGGTCATCGATGAAAGAAATTAATCCCGTAGCCCTGTTTCGGCTGTCCGTGCTGGGGGGGCTGGTGAGCCCTGAGCAGCTCGCTCGTGGGGATCTGCAAAAGGGCATTCGCGAACTCGCCCAGCGTGAGTACGCCATTCCCAATTCCGGGCGACGCATGCTGGGCGAAAAAACCATACAAGCTTGGTATTACGCCTGGCGCAAAGGCGGCTTTGACGCTCTGGTGCCCAAGGTCAGGGTGGACCGCGGCCAGTCCAAGCTATCGGCTGCAGTGCAGGAGGCTATTCTTGCGGCCAAGCGGGAGAACCCGCGTCGCTCGATCAACCAGATTGAGCGCTTGATGGTGGCCGCTGGGGTGGCGCCCGAGCAGAGCCTCGCACGCTCCAGTGTGCACCGACTGCTGCAGCAAAACGGCCTGTCGCAGATGAGGGGATCGGCCAGTCTGCCCGAGGAGAGGCGCAGTTTTACGGCCGAGTTCGCCGGCACCATCTGGTACGGTGATGTGATGCACGGCCCCCGGGTTGCCATCAAGGGCCAACTGCGCAAGACCTACCTGGTCTCACTGATTGATGACGCCTCACGCCTGGTGGCTCATAGTGCCTTCTGCCTGGGTGAGACCGCTCTGGACATTGAAGGGGTGCTCAAGCAAGCGCTCTTACGTCGTGGCTGCCCATCAAGAATTATTGTTGACAATGGGGCTGCCTACCGTGCCGCCACTCTGCAGGGCGTGTGCGCACGCCTGGGCGTTCATCTTATCTTTTGCAAACCCTATTCGCCCGAGGGGAAAGGCAAGCTTGAAAGATGGCATCGGACATGCCGCGATGCGTTCCTCAGTGAGCTCGATGAGCGTCGGATTACGGATCTTGCCGATCTGAACGCCCGCTTGTGGGCTTGGCTAGAGCAGGTCTATCACCAGACCCCACATGCCGGCCTCAATGGGTTGACCCCCCTGGCGCGCTACCAGCGCGATCTGCCCCGCATCCGCACCCTGGGGGCCAAGGCAGCACAGCTTGACGAACTGTTTCTTCACCGGGTGCAGCGCTTTGTGAGGAAGGACGGTACGGTATCCTATTTGGGCCAGCGCTTTGAGGTGCCCTATGAGTTGTCGGGCAACACCGTGCACCTGGTGGTGGATCCGCACGCCGCGCGTGTGGTGGGTGTGGAGGATGGTGCTGGCGTCTCATTGGGCCAGGCCACCCCTCTGGACCTGCTGGCCAACATCAACCGTACCCGGCGCAAACCCGAACCTGTGGTTGAGCTGGCTCCCACGCGCAGTGGCCCCAATCTGGTGGAGCTGGCCCATGCGAAATACCACGCGCTTGGCCTGCCCACAAAGAAGGAGGATTGAGGTGTACCTTCAACACTTTGGCCTGCGCCACCCACCACTTAGCAAGCAGCTCACCGAGCTCTGGGACGACGGTGTACTGGCGCAGCTCAGCCAGCGCTTTAACTGGCTGCTGCAGTCCCCCGGCATCGGGCTGCTCACGGGTGAGCCCGGGGTGGGCAAGACTGCCGCCCTGCGCAGCCTGACCCACCCACTCAATCCTCACCGCTATCAGGTGCTGTACCAGTCAGAGACCGACTTCGGGCGGGTGGACATTTACCGCAGCCTGGCACGCGAGTTGGGGTTGGAGCCCAGCTACCGGCGGGCACAACTGTGGCGCGACATCAAGCAGCGCGTGCACGAGATGGTCGACAGCAAGCAGCTCACCCCCTTGTGGATCATTGATGAGGCGCAGAACCTGCCAGCCGAATTCTTCCGTGACTTCCCCTCGTTCCTGAACTTCGCCTTCGACTCAAGGGAC
>JANXSU010000143.1 GCA_025356545.1 Comamonadaceae bacterium | reverse complement strand
AGCAGGTTGCTGGTGAGGGTTTCGGTCACGGGGGGGGCTTCAAAATTCGCTGTGAGCAGCTCGGGGACTGGCGTGAAATTCGTGCATTCAATGTCAAGCCGATCCAGACTCAAGCCGTCCAATTCATGCACGGGCTCACGGTCAAACAGCTCGGGCAACAATATCCTCACGCCCACCGTGCCCTTGATATCCGAGCCGCGCCAGACCGCTTCGCTGATGTCGGCGCGGATGCGGGCCTGCACGTCGGTGTGGGACTCAAACCGTGTGTTGTTAAAGCTGTTCAGGTACAGCTTGAAAGACTTGCTCTCCACAATGTTGTGCGTCTCGCAAGTCACAGTGACGTGAGCAATGGCGACTTGCGGCTTACCGCGCAGGTTGAGCCAGCTCAGCTCAAACGCCGTCCACAAATCCGCGCCAAAAAATGGCAGCTTGGCGGGCACGCCAATTTCATCGCGCTTGATGACGCGGGCAATGGGGTACAGCAGCTTGGCGTCGTACTGATCGACATAGGGCGTGGGCTTGCCAAGCTGGGAGTGTTCGGGGGTGCTCATGGTTTTTTACGGTTTGGCCAGACGGCGAAACACCAGCCGGTCGGGCTTGGAAGTGGTCGCGTCAAACGCATAGCCTTCCAGGTTGAACTTCTCTAGCTGATGCGGCGTGGTGACTTGGTGCTGCACCGCAAAGCGCGCCATCAGCCCGCGCGCGCGCTTGGCCATGAAGCTGATGATTTTGTACTGGCCATTTTTGAACTCCTCAAACACGCAGTCAACCACGCGGCCCTTGAGCGCCTTGCGGTTCACCGCCTTGAAGTACTCCTGCGAGGCCAGGTTGATGATGACGGGCGACTTGTCGGCCTGCAAGCGTTGATTGAGGTAGGCCGCAATGGGTGTGGCCCAGAAGTGGTAAAGGTCTTTGCCCTGCGCGTTGGCCAGCCGCGTGCCCATCTCCAGCCGATACGGTTGCATGCGGTCTAGCGGGCGCAGCACGCCATACAGGCCACTCAAGATGCAGACTTGGTCTTGCGCCCAGGCCAACTCATCGGGCTGCAAAGTTTTGGCGTCCAACCCCCCGTACACATCACCGTTAAAAGCCAGCGCCGCTTGCTTAGAGTTTTTCGCCGTGAACTGGGGTGACCAAGCCTGGTAGCGCGCCACGTTCAAGCCCGAGAGCGCATCGCTCAAAGACATCAGCTCGGCAATGTCCTGCGGCGACTTCTCACGCAAGATGTCAATCAGCTCGGCCGACTGTTTGACGAACAGCGGGGATGTGTGCGGCACATCACCTGCGGGGGTGTCGTAGTCGAGGGCTTTGGCGGGGGAAAGTAGGAATAGCATGCGGGGTGTTATGTAAGTGGGTGATTATCTGGCACGCACCGGCAAGCCGACCCGGCCACAACCAGCCAGAATCAATTACAGCTAAGGCACGTCATTCACCATCGGCGCAGCAATCACCATCAGGCTGATGGCGGTGTAGGCGACCATCAACAGGGTGAGGGGCAGCGTAGCCAGCGCGGTGCGTCTGGTTGACAGGCCCCAAGTCAAGGCGACGCGGTGCGCTTGCCAGATGGAGAGCACGTGGCCCACCACGATGGCTGTGACGGCGACCAGCCAGGTGAGCTTGGCTTCCACCACGCTGATGTCGGGGTAGAACTTGGCGGTGCCCAGCACGTCCCATTGCCGCCCTAGCGGGTCGGACAAGAGCGCGATGGTGGTTTGACCTTGAATCAGCAGGTTGGAAAAGTTGTGCGCGATGAGGTAGGCGGCTGCGATGGGGATGAGGGTGGGGGCTATCTGGTGGGCAATGTTTTTGCCCGTGACTGCACGTGGTGCCATGCCTGCGCTGATCTGGCAGGTGAGCAGGTAGGCCACTAAAAAAACCAACCAGACCGAGAGCAAGCCCAGCGTGCCCGCGACATAGCCGTTGACGTCCAACCACTTCGGCACCCATGCCTTCAACACCCCTTCAAACACGAGCCAGGCAGAGCCGCCGTGCAGACCGTCGAAGAGGACGCTGGAAAGCATGGCGAGGATGAAGGCGATGTGACCTGCTGTGGGTGCTGCTTCAGGCTGCACGGGGGCGGGTCTGAAGGTGCGGGCCAGCCTGGAGAAATACACGGCAAATAAGTCGGCATGGCCTTGCCAGACTTCGCGCCCAAAGCAGGCCATACCCGCGAGGTTGACGAGCGACCAGGCGACCAGCACGCAGCCCAGCTTGAAAGGCGAGCTGGCGATGGGGTAGATCACCTCTAGCGCACACCAGACGAGCAGGAGCACGGCCGCAGGCCACATGCCCAGCCGGATGGGCCAGGGCCAACCCAGAGCCAAACCTCGCTTGATGCCGAGTTGTTTGATGCAGGTGTCTAGCAGCTCAAAACTACTTCGCCACGGGTCAATGGTGGGCCAGACCTTGCCCAACACGACGACCACGAAAGACAGGCCGATCCACCCGATGATCCAGACCATGGTGGGGGCCAGGTTCATCAGGGGGTCGCTGGTGCCATAGAGCGCCGCAATGAAGGTGAGTGCGAGCAGTAGGAGAGAGAGGCCCTTGAGCAGCCAAGCCAATGGATGCAAGGGGGCGGGCTTCGACAAGCTCAGCCCGAACGGGGTGGGCGCGCCCGGTGGGATGAGCGGGATCGGCGGGATCGAGGTGTCCGGTAGCGCATCATCTGTCGCAGGCCGCCGCACAAACACAAGCGCCACCACAAAGGTCAGCAGCACCATGGCGCAAGCGCCCCCGATCACATAGGCCAGGGGCACGGGCAGGTCGTAGCGCTCTTCAAAGCCGTGGGCATGCGCGTTGCGCGCAGCGACCCAAGCGAGCAACAAAAACAGGGCTGACTTCAACGCGGCAGTACTTCCAGAATGGCCAGAGGCGGGGCGTGGTGGCCAGTATTGCCCGTGCCCTTGTCTTGAGTGCCGTGCCATTCCAGGCGAAATCGACCTGTGGCGAAGGCGTCGACGGCAAGCTCGTTTGTCTGCCCTGCTTGAAGGGGCACAACGAGGCGGTAAGCGTGCAGGTGAAACGTACCCGCCGCATTGCTGCTGATGCGCCAGCGCAGTTTGTCACCCTTTTGGGCTTGGATCAGACGCTGCCCTTTAGGCAAGCTGCCATCGAAGATGGCCAGGGTCAGCGCGGTTTCAGTTTTATCGTTCACCTGCGCCAGCGCGGGCAATGAGATGCCAGCCATAAACAAGCCCGCACACCCGAGCAGCGCCGCCTTTGCCAAGCCCGGATGCATCGCTACAACTTACGGGTTTACTTGACCGCGGCCTTCCAGTCCGCGATGCCACGCGCCGGGCCAGTCAACTCCAGAATGTGCATGCCGGTGTTGGCACGGTCCACGATGTAGATATAGCCGCGCTCGTCCACCTCGACGTTGTTGGTCTGGATCGCGCGCTTTTCAGACGCAGCGGTGAAAGGCAGTTTGCCGCGTTGGGTGGCGGGGGTTTCCAGCACCACGGTGTCTTTGGTCATGCCGGGGATGTAGTAGGCGATCTCTTTCGGGCTAAGCGGGTCGCGCACGTCCAAGGCACGCACACCGGCGTTGAAGTGCGAGAAGAACATGATCTTTTTATGGAAGACCGGCGCGGTGCTCTCGTTAGACGAGTGGGTGCCAAAGCGGCCACCGCGTGAGCAGAAATTGCCACTCTTCTCGGGCACGGTCCAGTTGGACACACCAAAAGGTTTTGACTCGGTGGTGACGTCAATGAACCAGACCATTTGACGGCCTTCCAGGCATTCTTTTTGAATCGCCTCGTCAGTCACGACGATGAAGTCACGCTTCTTGCCCAGCAGGTTTTTTTCAAACTCGGGCACGCTCACGTCGAACAAGGGGAAGACGGTGTGCGCGCCATGCATAGGCGGCAAGTCGATGCGGGAAATCTGCGGTGAGAGCAGGTTTTCTGGTGTCGGGTCTTTGGCACCGTTCAGCAATTTTTCGCGGTCTACGATTTGGAGTGCACCTTCAAGGTTGGTGCCGTAGCCAAAGTACACGCGGTTGCCTTTGGGGCCGCTGGAGATCGCGCCGTGCAGTTGCATGGGCACGGCACCGCCTGCACCGGGCTGTTGGCCGACCAAGCCAAAGTCACGAATGAAAACCGGCTTGCCTGGGTCTGATAAATCATAAATCTGCGTCATGCGGGTGGTGCGCCACTGCGGATTGCCCGAGACCAGGTAGGCAATGCCAGTGTCGCATTCCCAAAAATTTTTATGTGTGCCCTTGAGGCCCTTGCCAATGGTGGTGAGCAGGGTCGGCTTAGCGGGCTCGGACACATCCCACACTTCATGGGCTTGGTTGCCAAATACGCGCAGCATATAAAACTTGCTCTTGTCGGCTTTAGGTAAATCAGCCCCGCTGCACACACGCACCATTTGCGCCCCCCCCTGCTCGGCTTTGCCTTCTTCGCCGGGGATATGGAACAAGGTCTTGGGCTGCTTGGGGTTGGTCACGTCAATGATGGAGGTGCCGTTGTGCTCCATCTTCCCAGTCAGCGGGTTGAGTTTGTTGTCGCCATGGTGACCGATGTAAGCGATCCAGCGGTCACCCTGCTTTTGAATCGTGGGCTGGTAGGCGGTGCGGGCCTGCAAATCGTGGAAGCCCACGAGCTTCATGTTGCGTGACTCGGGTTTGCTGGTTTCTTGCGCCGCGACGCTGAGCGCGCAGGCGACCACAGACAAAAGAGAGAGTTGAAGAGAAAGTCGTTTCAAGTCAAAGCGGATCATGGTGTTGCCCCGAAGAGATGCCAGTTAAAAAATGTCTCGGTGCATTGTCAATTCATCGGTGACTTTCTCGACTTAGGGTTTTCCAGTGCGTGAGCGTTTATCCCCTGTCAATCTTGCCCTGCCTTCACAGGCTTGTGAAGATAACGATCAAGCCACTCGAACAGCACCATGCCGACAATCATCGCCACCACAAAGACGGCGGCCTTGCCTTGACCAGACGCCAAGGAGACCAGACTCGGGCCAGGACAGAAACCCGCCAAGCCCCAGCCTGCGCCAAACAGCAGCGCACCGATGAGCAAGCGCTTGTCGATCTGGCTGGACTTGGGCAGGTGCAATGCGGTGCCCAGGAAGGTGGTGGTGCGCTTCTTTGCCATGGCAAATGCGAAGAAGCCGACGGCAATGGCACCGCCCATCACAAAAGCGAGCGAAGGATTCCACGACCCGAACACGTCCAAAAAGCCCAAAACTTTGCCAGGGTCGGCCATGCCCGACAGCAGCAAGCCCAAGCCGAAAAGCAGACCAACTATGAATTCAAAAATGCGCGACATAAGGAGAAGTCTTAAATCACGTGCCGCAGCACATAAACCGTCAAGAATCCTGCGCCCATGAACGTCAGTGTGGCCACCAAAGACCGGGGCGACAGTCGCGATAAACCGCACACACCATGGCCGCTGGTGCAGCCTGAGCCGTAGCGTGTGCCCAAGCCGACCAGCAGGCCCGCCACGATGAGCACGACGTTGCTGGCCTCAATGCGCGGCGCTTGCAAAAAACCGACAGGGGCCAACCACGCAAAAACCAAAGGCGCAGCGGCCATACCCAGAAGAAAGGTGACTCGCCAACCCGCATCGCCTGATTTGGGAGGCAGCAAACCGCCCAAAATCCCGCTGATGCCCAAAATGCGCCCATTGAGCAAGATGAACAGGGCTGAGGCCACGCCGATCAATACGCCACCGGCCAGCGAGGCCCAAGGGGTGAAGTGAATCCAGTCAATCGTCATGATTTTTACACGTTCGCACTAACGCAAGTATTCGCTCAAGTCTTAACTCAAATCCCCCGCCAGCGACGCCAGCGCATCCGCCGCAATCTCCACATGGGCCGGGTAGTTGGTGTGGTCGCAACCCAGCTTGACCGAAGCACCGGCCTTGACTGCCGCACACATGGCAGTAGTCAATTCGAAGCGAACGAAATGCACGGCCGAGGTCTTCACTTCGTTCTCGCGCTCCATGTCCTCGTCGGCAATGGCATAGACGCGGGCATAGCCTTCGGCCTCGACAAACAGGCGGTCTTCTACGCCAATCAAGCGGGCCAGTTCGCGTTTGCGTTCGTGGATGTCGGGGTATTCGATCAGCATGGTGGCCTTCCAGTTGCTGCCATCCGGCACCAGGGGTGCGTAGGACTCGATCTCTTGGTCGATGCCTTCTTCTTCAAAGATTTTTTCAACCCGCAGCATCTCCTGAATCTGGTAACGCATCGTCAGCTCAGACTCGAATTGCAGATTGATGTGCTCGCCCAAATGCACGCTTCGCAGTTTGCGGTGCGCCATGATTTCTGGCAAATGCGTCTTGCGATACTTGCTGTAGGCCTCCAGTGTCATGAGGCTGTCGCGGGTGATTTTTCCGGTGGTTTTCATACTGTTTATTCCAAGCCGTAGGCCTTGCGCACGAGGGTGAGCGGGTGGTTGAGTTCAGGTGCGCCCAGGCCGTTGACTTCAAAGCCTTGCGCAATGTGGTGACCGCCCAGCGGGCAGTCGGAGCTGATGAAGTCGGGCTTGGAGCCGTCTTTCATCGTGGCCATGGCTTTGAAGACGGGTTTGCCGATCTTCATGGCCACATCGTGCGTGGCTTTCTTCACGCCAAAGGTGCCGGCATGGCCGGAGCAGCGCTCGATGGTGTTGATGGTGGTCTCAGGAATCATCTTGAGCATCTCTTCGGTTTTCTTGCCGATGTTTTGCACCCGGCCATGGCAGGGGATCTGGTAGCTCACGTTACCCAGGGGCACAGAAAACTCGACCTTGAGCAAGCCATCGCGCTTGCGGGCCATCAGGTACTCAAACGGGTCCCACATGGCTTCTTTGACGAGCTGCACGTCGGCTTCATCCGGGTACATCAACGGGATCTCTTGCTTGAACATCAGCGAGCAACTCGGCACAGCGGCCAGGATGGCAAAGCCGTCTTTGGCGTACTTGGCCAGCACGGGAATGTTGGCCTCTTTGGCGGTGTTGACCGATTCCAAGTCGCCCAGCTCCAGCTTGGGCATGCCACAGCAAGACTCCTTCTCGACCAACACGTAGGGGATGTCGTTGTGGTCCAGGATTTTCAGCAGATCGTGGCCAATGCCGGGCTCGTTGTAGTTGATGTAGCAGGTGGAGTAGATGGCCACCTTGCCGGGCGTCTTAACGCCGTCCACAACGGCAGTGGCTTTGGCCTCGGGGGCACTGGAGCGAAACTTCCTGGTTGCAAGGGCGGGCAGCCAGGCGTTTTGATCCACGTCCAACACCGCCTCCATCGCCTTGCGCGCCACCTTGGTGGTGTTGACCGCGTTGACCACCTGCACCACGATGGGAATGCCCGCCAACTGGCCGTGCACATCGGTGGAAGCCAGCAACTTCTCGGACGTTTTGACTTCGCCTTTTTGAAACTTGATGGCCTTGGCGCGAAGCATGGTGTGGGGGAAGTCTACGTTCCACTCGTGCGGCGGCGTGTACGGGCATTTGGTCATGTAGCACAAATCGCACATGTAGCACTGATCCACCACCTTCCAGTAGTCTTGCTTCTTTATGCCATCGACCTCCATGGTTGGGCTCTCGTCCACCAAGTCAAACAGCGTGGGGAATGAACCGCACAGGCTCACGCAGCGGCGGCAACCGTGACAGATGTCAAAAATGCGTTCCAGCTCTTTGAAGGTGGACTCTTCGTTGTAGTAGTCAGCACCCTTCCAGTCGATGGGGTGACGGGTGGGAGCTTGCAGATTGCCTTCTTTTGCCATGGTGATGTCTTGAATGGGGTTGGGGTGAAGGTAGCGTGCCTGTACCGCTGCGCTCACCCAAACCCTCTCCCAGCGGGAGAGGGAGGGTGCCGATTAATCGACCAGTTCAGTCAGGGCTTTGGCATAGCGGTTGGCGTGTGAGCGCTCGGCCTTGGCCAGGGTCTCAAACCAGTTCGCAATTTCCTCAAAACCTTCCGAACGGGCGGTCTTGGCCATGCCGGGGTACATGTCGGTGTACTCGTGGGTCTCACCGGCCACGGCCGATTTGAGGTTGTCACGGGTTGGGCCGATGGGCATGCCGGTGGCTGGGTCGCCGGATTGCTCCAGAAACTCCAGATGGCCGTGGGCGTGGCCGGTTTCGCCCTCTGCGGTGGAGCGGAACAGCGCTGCCACGTCGTTCTGGCCTTCAATGTCGGCCTTGTTCGCGAAATACAGGTAACGACGGTTGGCCTGGGACTCGCCTGCGAAGGCGTCTTTCAGGCATTGCTCCGTCTGGGAGCCTTTGAGTGCTGCCATGGAAATCTCCTTGATGGGTT
>JANXSU010000101.1 GCA_025356545.1 Comamonadaceae bacterium | reverse complement strand
CTACTGAGCCGCAACACGATCAGCGATCATTTTGGGTGTGATGAATATCAACATCTCTTGCTTGTTTTTGGTCACCGAAGAGCTCCTGAAGAGGTTGCCCAATACCGGCAAATCACCAAAGAATGGGACTTTGGTTTGGCTGTTCACTTCTGTCAATTCAAAAATTCCACCAATCACGACAGTACCGCCATTTTCGACAAGCACTTGGGTCTTAACATGCTTGGTGTTGATGGCAAAACCCGCTGCGGTGGACTGACCCACGGTGTCTTTATTAATGTCCAGCTCCAGAATGACGCTACCTTCAGGTGTGATCTGGGGCGTGACCTCTAACATCAAGTTAGCTTTACGAAACGCAATAGATGTCGCACCACTGGCTGAAGCCACTTGATAGGGCAACTCGGTTCCTTGCTCAATCACGGCCTTGACTTTATCGGCCGTAACCACGCGCGGGCTTGACACCACTTTGCCTTTACCGTCAGCTTCGAGTGCAGAGATCTCCAAATTCAAGAATCGATTGGCTGCTGAGCTAAAGATAGACAGCGCAAAGGTTGCCGGGTTGTAGCCTCCCTGTCCGACTGCTGGCAAATTCACAAAATTACTGGCCATGTCAACCGTCCCGCCAGCACCACTTGTCGCAACCGCATTGGCGTAGCTCGTTCCGAAAGCAACGCTATTACCCCCACCAAGCTGGTAACCCCCATCGCCGCCATTTTGAGCACGCAAATCCGCACCACCCAGCTTGATACCCAAAGATTTTCCAAACGTATCTGAGGCTTCCACAATCCGAGCCTCAATCAGCACTTGCCTTACAGGAATGTCAATTTTGGCAATAAGCTGCTGGACTTGCTCAAGTTTGCTGCCTATATCTGTCACAAACAATTGGTTGGTTCGCGCTTCGGCAATCACGCTTCCACGAAGGCTCAGAATTCTTGATGATGGGCCTGCCCCACCCGCCCCAGGAACAGCTACCAACCCAACGCCCATCAGACCACGCTGAACATCAAGCGCTTTTGCATAATTCAATGTAAAGGACTGAGTTGTTAGTGGCTCCAGGCCCTCCATTGCCACGACCGACTCACGATCAAGTTTTTCTTTGGCAATAATTTCATCTTTAGGCGCAATCCACAACACAGTGCCGTTTTTACGCATACCCAGTCCTTTGGCCTGCATGATGATGTCCAAGGCCTGATCCCAAGGCACATCCTGCAAGCGCAACGTAACTGCGCCGGACACTGAGTCAGACGTAACAATGTTGAAATTCGTGAAGTCAGCTATCACCTGCAACAAAGAGCGAACTTCTATGTTTTGGAAATTGAGCGACAACTTCTGACCGTTATAGCCCTGCCCTTGTGTCAATTTAGTTGCGTCCACCCGAACAGGCTTGACTTCCACAACAAACTGATCATCACTCTGATAAGCGCTATGCGCCCAAGTGCCTTGCGGCTCGATCACCATTCGAACCCGATCACCCACTTGGAATGTGGTTACATTTTGGATCGGTGTTCCAAAATCCGCCACATCCAATCGCCGCTTCAGTCCTTCAGGCAAAGTGGACTTCATGAACTCAACAATCAGCTTCTGACCGCTCTGGCGAATGTCAACACCCACTTGGTTGTTGGGCAAAGACACCACGACACGTCCCGCCCCATTCAATCCACGCCGAAAATCCAGATCCTTGATCGGTAAGGTGTCCCTGTTTTTATTTTCCGCAAACACGGGGGCCACAACAGCTTCAATACTTTTAGCGACTACGGCATCCAATACCAACACCAAAGATTTGCCCTGCAATTGAGCTTTGAAATTTGCGGCTTGCTTTAGGTTTACCACCACACGCGTTCTGTCCCCCGCCTGCACCACGTTGACAGACTTCAAGTTGCCTTGATTGATATCGACTGTAGACCGCCCCATGGCATTGAACACACCAGGAAAGTCCAATGCAATCCGAGCTGGAGATTGAATTGAGAAACTACTCGGTAATGCACTCAGGGCTTGTGAGAGGTCAATCTTCACCACCTCAACACCTCCCTGGGTGGATGCGGTTACAGATTCGATGGCGATTTGCGCATAAGACGAGACACTCGCCACGGCAAAGGCAAATGAAAGAAAAGCACGCTGACACATAGATTTCGCCTTCTGAGCCATTGAATTTTTCATTTCGACCTCTCTTGCAATTGCAAGGAAAAGGGGCGTTCAACCCACTCTCCTACAGCGTCTTGCACAATTTCACGCAGCGTGATTTCAGTTTCCGAGATTTTCATCACACGACCGTAGTTTTGCCCGAGATAGCTACCGGGTCGAACCTGATACAGCAAAGTATCGACTTTGATCAAGGCCACAGGACGCCCTTCTTTTGTAAGACTACCCACCATTACCATCGTGTCCAGTGGATAGCCTTCCAAAGCTTCCTTGCGCCGAGCCAATTCAGGCGCAATTAACGCCACATTGGAAGACGTCTGGGCAGAATCGCGCTTGAGCGCTTGCGCCAGTTTTTCTTTGCTAAACGGCTCCACCGATGCAGCTTGGGCATACGATTCAGGCTTGAATTGCTTGGGCTCAGCGAGCGGTGTCACTCGAGGTTGGGTTTGATTTCTTTGCTCGGTTAGCCATTGTCGAAGTTCATCCTCGTTTGATGAGCTGCACCCCACCATTGCAACAACCATTAACACCATCGTCAAAAAAGAGTGCCCTCTCATTTCGCACCGCCCTTGCCTGTAGTTGCTTTGCGCTGCGCGGAAACTTCATCGGTTGCCAAGTAGCGGAACGTTTTTGCCGTGGCGTCCAGATTCAAAGCGCCATCTCTGCCGGGAATGATGGTCAAATTATTCAACGTCACGATACGAGAAAGATTGGCTATATCCGCTGCGAAAGCCCCAATATCGTGATAACGACCTGTAACCCGCACGGCAATAGGCAACTCAGCGTAATAGTCTTTAACCTCGACCTGACCTGGTCGAAACAGTTCAAATTGCAAACTTCGCCCGAGACCGGCCTGGTTAATGTCTGAGAGCAACGCATCCATTTCCGCTTTACTGGGCAGTTGTTTTTCCAATTGAGTAACGTACTGCAGCACTTGTTCACGCTGCTTGGTGAGTGCATCCAAATTCACGGCCTTGACTAATTTAGTCTTGTAACTTTCACGCAGCTGGGTTTCTTTGGTGCGCTCAGCCTCAAGCGCTTCATCTGAACCGCTCAGCCATAAAAACCAAAGTGCCATTACCACCAAAGTAACCACTAAAATGAACAGTGCGTTACGTGGCACTGCTGGCCATGTGGCAGGGTTTTTGGTGTCCAAATTGCTGAATTGACCTTGAACCCGCTCTTTCAGTTCAGCGAAGCTAGATGCGGAAAATGAGATTGCCATGATGCAGCCCTGTTATTTATTTACAGGTGATGGGATGCCCGCAGTCCCACCCACACCTTGGGTAGTTTTCTGTAGCTCGCTAGAGCGTACGAGGTGCACACGAATGTTGAAATTGGCGACTCGTCGCTGATCGCGCGCGCCCAAAGTTATGCTGCCAGCCACGATTTCAATCAATTCAGGCTTTGCAAACCAAGGAGTATTAGCGGATAGGTTCCGAAGGAGCTCTGAAACACGCTCACTGGACTGAGCCACGCCCTGAAGCAGAACAGTTTGATTGTCCTGCTTCATACTGCTGATGTAGACGCCGTCAGGAAGCTGATTGACCAACTCTGTCAACAGATGTACTGGCAGATTCCGATCAGCTTGTAAATTCTCAACAGCTTGCTGCCTAGCACGCAGTGCGGTAATTTCTGCCTCAAGCCCCGCGATGTCTTTAATCTGACTATCAAGTAGCCTGATTTCCTTTTCCAGGATTAAATTCTGATCTTGCTGGCTATCGATTTGACCTTGATACCACAGGAAAATCACCCCTGAAATCAAACCGCCGATCAATGCAGATAGTGCCAAAGATAGGTTTAAAACATCTTGTCGTTTTTTGCGCGCAACAGCTCGATGCGGCAACAGGTTGATCAGAATCACTGCAAAAACCTCCGCATGGCCAACCCACAAGAAGTCAAATACGAGGATTCTTCGCGCTTCATTTTTTTCAGATGAACCCCGCTGCCCATTTCCATACCTTCGAACGGATTCAACAATCGACAGGCAAACGAGGTCTGATGCTCCACCGCTTCGGTCAAACCGGCTAAAGAAGCGGCACCGCCAGCCAACATCACATAGTCGACCTTATTGTGAGGCGTGCTAGTAAAGAAAAACTGCAATGCACGACTAATTTCCTGCACCACGACCTCTAAAAATGGCTGTAACACGCTGCTCTCATAGTCATCCGGGAGATCACCGCTTCTTTTTTTACTCTCGGCCTCTTCCAACGAAAAACCATACTGACTGACGATCAACTGGGTCAACTGTGCACCACCAAATGCCTGATCACGTTCATACAGCACTTCTTCATCGCGAATAACTTGCAGACTCGTCGTTAAAGCACCCACCTCAAACAAAGCAACAATAGCACCCGCTCCAGCTTTCGGCAGATTCTCAAACAAACGTGCTGCAGCTGTGCGGGAGGCATAAGACTCAATATCTACGACTACAGGCTTAAGGCCCACCGCCTCTGCAAGACCTTGTATATCTTGAACCTTCTCCCGGCGGGACGCAGCAATCAATACTTCGATGTCTCCACTAGAGTTGGCGCTAGGGCCAATGACACAAAAATCAAGACTCACCTCATCCAGAGGAAAAGGAATGTACTGATTGGCCTCAGCCTCGACTTGAAGCTCAAGCTCAACATCAGATAACCCGCCAGGGAGCAATATTTTTTTCGTGATGACTGCTGAAGGCGGCAGTGCCATCGCTACATTTTTGGTTTTAGTCCCGCTTTTTTTGATCAATCGGCGTACGGCTTGCGCAACTTCGTCGAAGTTCGCAATTGTTCCATCCGTGATCCAGCCGCTCTCAAGCTGCTCGATGGCGCAACGCTCAAGCACATATTGGCCATCCGCATTTCGCCCCAATTCCACCAGCTTCACACTGGAAGAACTGATATCCAAACCCAACATGGGGTCTGGTTGACTTTTAAATAACGATCCCAAAGAGATCAAGAGCACCCCCTGAAAGCGACCAAAAAAGGGTCGGTAAAACTTAAGAATTCACTTCAATGCTATCAGCAAGATCATTGTTCTGCAAAGGTATTTGCCATTTTGATGAATTCTTAACGTTGCCAAAAGCAGACGTTTTGTATGCAACTGAAACAAGTCTGCAAGTTCAAAGTCATTCGATTCATTAAGTTGTCAAAATGTCTGGGCCACCCATCCGGTCGGCTTGTGATCCCATTTTTATAATGCTGGAGCAACCCAAGGTAATCATTTTTATGTCCGAACACTCTAAATTCGATACGCCAACTCCTGCGAGCTCGAGTCTGTCCTCACAAAAAACCGTCTGGTCGTGGCTGTTCCGTATCGGCGTTTGGCTGATCGGGTTGGCACTGGCCGGTTTTGCGTCACTTTTACTGGTGATCGCCATTGCCTTAGCCATGGCATTTCCTAATTTGCCCGACATTTCGGCCTTGTCAGACTACCGACCCAAACTGCCTCTGCGCGTATTTTCGGCTGAGGGCGACTTACTGGGTGAGTTCGGAGAGGAACACCGCAACTTGACGCCCATAAAAGATATCCCCAAAGTCATGATCAACGCGGTACTGGCGATTGAGGATGCCCGTTTTTTCCAACACGGCGGTGTGGACTATATGGGTGTGATTAGGGCGGGGCTGGCCAATGTGGGGCGTGCTAAGAGTCAGGGCGCTTCTACCATCACCATGCAGGTTGCGCGCAATGTATATCTAACTTCGGAAAAAACCTTTACCCGCAAAATTTACGAAATCTTGCTAACTTTCAAGCTGGAACACCTGCTAAGCAAAGACCAGATTCTTGAAATCTACATGAACCAGATTTTTCTGGGCAATCGTGCCTACGGTTTTGCAGCCGCATGCGAGACTTATTTCGGAAAGCCACTCAAAGACATCACCATTGCCGAAGCCGCCATGTTGGCGGGTCTGCCCAAAGCCCCTTCGGCCTACAACCCGATCAGTAACCCCAAAAGGGCCCGTAGCCGCCAGTTACACATCATTGAGCGCATGCAAGAAAATGGATTCATCACAGCCGCCGAGGCGGCGAGTGCGAAAAAACAAGATCTCGACGTGAAATCTGGCAGCAACCCCCACCGGATACACGCCGAATATGTGGCCGAAACCGTGCGCCAGCTCATGTATGCGCAATATGGTGATGAAACCTACACGCGTGGCCTCAACGTCACAACAACGATCCGTGCCGCCGACCAAACCGTGGCCTACAAGGCCTTGCGCCGGGGCATCATGGACTTCGAACGTCGACAGGTTTATCGGGGTCCTGAGAAATTTGTAGACCTCCCCACGCAAGCGGGAGAACTTGAAGATGCGATTGACGATGCACTCGACGATTACCCTGATAACGGCGACCTGATGTCCGCCGTTGTCCTGGATGCTGATCCCAAGAAAATTGTCGCCCTGCGACAAAACGGTGAATCCATTGAAATCACAGGCGAAGGCTTACGCCCGGCCCAATCTGCGCTATCGCCCAAGGCCCCGCCCAACATCAAGCTGCGCCGTGGTGCCGTCATCCGAATCTCTAAAACGCCGAAGAACAGCTGGGAAATCACCCAACTCCCTGAGGTAGAGGGTGCCTTTGTAGCACTTGACCCGCGTGATGGCTCACTCAAGGCCTTGGTGGGTGGTTTTGATTTTGTCAAAAACAAATTTAATCACGTCACACAGGCTTGGCGACAGCCCGGCTCCAGCTTCAAGCCGTTCATCTATTCTGCGGCCCTTGAAAAGGGCTTCACTCCCGCCACAATCGTTAACGATGCACCTTTGTTTTTTGGGGCTGGTGTCACCGGTGGACAACCCTGGGAGCCCAAAAACTACGACGGCACATTTGAAGGCCCCATGTCGCTGCGACGTGGCCTAGCCAAGTCTAAAAACATGATTTCCATCCGCGTGCTGCAAGCCGTAGGAGCGCAAAATGCACAAGACTGGATCACGCGTTTCGGCTTTGAGGCCGACAAACACCCGCCCTACCTGACCATGGCGCTTGGAGCGGGGTCTGTGACACCGATGCAAATGGCGACTGCCTATTCTGTATTTGCTAACGGGGGCTACCGCGTCAACCCCTGGCTCATCACCAAAGTTACAGAGCAAAAAGGCAAACTACTGGTACAGACCCAGGCCCCGGTTCTGGACGAATCGATGCGAGCCATAGATGCGCGCAATGCCTTCCTCATGACAAGTCTGTTGCAAGAGGTCACGCGCTCAGGAACTGCGGCGCGCGCTCAGGCCACGCTCAAACGGCCCGACGTGTATGGGAAAACCGGTACGACCAATGATTCTATGGATGCCTGGTTCGCCGGCTACCAACCCACCCTGATGGCGGTGACCTGGATTGGCTACGACACCCCACGGAAACTGGGTGATCGGGAAACGGGTGGCGGTTTGAGTCTGCCCGTTTGGATCAGCTTCATGGAACAAGCCCTCAAGGACGTGCCAATCACCGAACCTTCAGCACCTGAAGGGGTCGTCCATGTTGGGGGTGAGTGGTTTTACGACGAATACGCCAAAGGTGGCGGTGTCAGCAGCTTAGGCAATGAAGACAAAGCAACAGCTCATGCATCTCAAACGACTCAGGCATTGCCCGCTGCGGATGAGAAGAAACGGATTCTGGATTTATTTAAGAATTAAAAATCAATGCGCGGCCTGACTGTGCGCTGGCGTATTGGGAGAGGCTCGTAAAGAACTCTCCTTGCCCTTTCGTGTCCATCCAGTGCTGCCCATTGAACTTGTAGTGATAACCGCCTGAACGCGCTGCAAGCCAGATTTCATGCAAGGGTTTTTGCAAATTAATGATGATCTGGCTTTGATTCTGAAACATTAAAGTAATCATGCCTCCAACCCGCTGGTTGTCGATGTCGGCATCGCTCTGGTCGTTAATACGGTCGCAGCTGGCCTCAACGGCACGCAGCACATGCTCAGCGCAATCCAGATATTCGATGTCGGTCATTACAATTCCGTGATGTTGAAAACAAAGCAAATTTTAGTCCGTGCCCTATTAATTGCCACGGGTGTCGCGGGTCTGAGCGCCTGCGGCCAACCGGGAGCCCTATACCTGCCCACTGAGCCCGCATCAGCTCAGCGCGCCACGCTGCCACAAACGCTGGTGCCAGCCAATCCCTTTGAGACTACAGCTACGACACCCACTACGTCCACCGGTCCTAAACCCGTTAACCCTACAGCGCCCCGCCCCGCTTCAACGTCAACAGTCCAATGATCAAGCAAACCCTGCCCGACCAAACCCACATTGCCTACCAAGACGGCGAGTTATGGATAGAAGACGTGCGACTGAGCGATCTGGCACGCCAACATGGCACACCCCTGTTCGTCTATTCCAAAGCCACCATGCTCTCAGCACTCGCCGCCTACCAGCGCGGCTTTTCTGGGCGCAAGGCCCAGATTTGCTATGCCATGAAAGCCAACTCATCGCTGGCCGTGTTGCAGGTGTTTGCCCAAGCGGGTTGCGGCTTTGACATCGTCTCAGGCGGAGAACTAGAGCGTGTGCTGGCCGCTGGTGGCGACGCTAAAAAAATCATCTTCTCCGGCGTGGGCAAGACCCGTGCTGAGATGCGCCGCGCACTCGAAGTCGGCATTCACTGCTTCAATGTAGAGAGCGAAGCCGAGCTTGAAGTGCTCAATGAAGTCGCTTTGTCTCTGGGCCAGCGTGCGCGCCTGAGCATCCGCGTCAACCCCAATGTCGATCCCAAAACCCACCCCTACATTTCCACCGGCCTGAAAGGCAACAAGTTCGGCATCGCGCATGAACGCACGTTGGCTACCTACCAGCGCGCGACCTCATTGCCCGGCCTGCACGTGGTGGGCATTGACTGCCATATCGGCTCGCAAATCACGCAACAAGGCCCCTACCTGGACGCGATGGACCGCGTGCTCGACCTGGTGCAAGCGATTGAAGCTGCAGGCATCACCATCGAACACATCGACTTTGGTGGCGGCCTGGGCATTGATTACAACAACCCAGACGAGGCCGGGTTGCCGCCCCCTGCCGACGTCCTGTGGGCGCAACTGCTGGCTAGGCTGGACGCGCGGGGTTACGGCCAACGCCAACTCATGATCGAGCCCGGTCGCTCCCTGGTCGGCAACGCGGGCGTATGCCTGACCGAGGTGCTCTACCTCAAACCCGGTGAGCAGAAGAACTTCTGCATCATCGACGCCGCCATGAACGACCTGCCACGCCCTGCTATGTACCAGGCGTTTCATCAGATCGTGCCCTTGCACCCGCGTGAGGGAGCGCTGAGCTGCTGGGACGTGGTCGGCCCGGTCTGCGAAAGCGGCGATTGGATTGGACGCGACCGCGCTTTGAACGTGCACAGCGGCGATCTTTTGGCAGTGCTCTCCACAGGGGCCTACTGCATGAGCATGTCCAGCAACTACAACACCCGGGGTCGCGCAGCCGAGGTGCTGGTCAACGGCAGCCAAGCCCACCTGATCCGGCAGCGGGACACGGTGGCCGATCAAATGCGGGGGGAGATTTTGTTGAGTGCTGCCTGAGTTTGCTATGTTTTTAGTAGCTTCTCATGGTTGTTTTTATTGGCCTTCAGCCATTTTTTATTCATAAAATCATGCGCGCGCCAGCCTAAAAGCACTCCTAAAATGGTGGCGTACACCGCCACCTCGGCAAAGTTGTTTTTGCCTGCGCGCATCCAGAAAAAATGCAGCACACCCAGACCGGCCACCCCATACACCAGTTTGTGCAATAGCTGCCAGCGCCGAACACCCAGCGCTTTGATGGCCCGATTGAAAGAAGTCGCGGCCAGCGGTGTCAGCAAGACAAAAGCGGCAAAGCCGACCAGAATGAAAGGCCGTTTCGCGATGTCCTTGGCGATGTCGATCACCTCAAAACCCATGTCAAACCAAGCGTAGGCCAGCAGGTGCAGCGTTACATAAAAATAGACAAACAACCCCAGCATGCGGCGCAAGCGCGCCAGGGCCGGGAGTTTGAAGATCACACGCAGGGGTGTCACCGCCAAAACGAGACACAAAAAACGCAAAGTCCAGTCGCCCAAAGAGCGCTCCAATGCCTCAGCCGGATTGGCACCCAGCTGGTTGCTAAATGCGGCATAGACCAGCCAGACAAAAGGCAATAGAGACAGCACAAACAACAGCGGTTTGGCTGCAACATGAAGAAGTAGTTTGTTCATAGCAATCTTGCGGCGTAGCGAAAAGTGGTCAGACTAGGCGCGCGGAGCAACGACACCTCACTGCTTCGCCGTAGCCGCACTCAAAAGAATTTTTTTAAGTCCATACCGGCATACATCGACGCCACCTGCGCCTCATAGCCGTTGAACATCAGCGTCTTGCGCTTCTTGGCAAACAACCCGTCTTCGCCAATGCGCCGCTCTGAGGCTTGGCTCCAGCGCGGGTGATCCACAGTGGGATTGACGTTGGAGAAAAAGCCGTACTCATTGCGTGCCGCCTTGTTCCAGGCCGTGCCAGGCTGGGTTTCGGTAAAGCGGATTTTGACGATGCTTTTGGCACTCTTGAAACCATACTTCCAGGGCGTCACCAGCCGCACCGGCGCGCCGTTTTGCTTGGGCAAGACTTCGCCGTACATGCCGAAGGTCAAGAGCGTCAGCGGGTTCATGGCCTCGTCCATGCGCAGGCCTTCCACATACGGCCAGTCCAGCACGCGTGAGCCCACATAGGGCATGGTTTTTTTATCGGCCAGGGTGACGAATTCGACGTATTTGGCGTTGCCCAAAGGCTCCACACGTTTGATGAGTTCAGCCAGCGAGTAACCCACCCACGGCAACACCATGGACCAGCCCTCGACACAACGCATTCGGTAAATGCGCTCTTCTTGCGCGCTGAGTTTGAGCAGGTCTTCCAGCGCCCATTTACCGGGCTTCTTCACCAGGCCTTCAATCTCCACCGTCCAGGGTGAGGTGACCAGGGTGTGCGCGTTCTGAGCTGGGTCGGCCTTGTCGGTACCGAACTCGTAGAAGTTGTTGTAGCTGGTGGCATCTTGGTAGCTGGTGAGCTTGTCCATGGCCGTGGCACCGCTGACAGCCGAGGGCGTAGTGGTCAAGCTTTGCAGCTTGCCGGGGCGCGTCACGGCACCCTGCGCCAGGGCCTCGCGCCCCGCCCAGCTGGCCACAGCCGCCCCTGCTGCACCCGTAGCCATCAGCCGTAGTAGCGCACGGCGCGATTGGTACACCTCGGCGGAGGTGATCTCGCTGGAGACGGGGTGAGTGAAACCGCTGTGGTTGGTTTTGATGAGCATGGTGCAGTCCTTTGAATCCGGTTGTTGGGTTGAGGGTTAGTCTTTGGACAGCACCATTTCTTACAAGGTGCCGTAACTGTGCAAGCCGCTGAGGAACATGTTGACCCCGATGAAGGCAAACGTCGTCACACCCAAGCCGGCAAAAGCCCACCAAGACGCCACCGTGCCGCGCAGGCCCTTCATCAATCGCATGTGCAGCCAAGCCGCATAGTTGAGCCAGACGATCAGCGCCCAGGTCTCCTTCGGGTCCCAGCTCCAGTAGCCGCCCCAAGCCTCGGCGGCCCAGAACGCGCCGAGGATGGTCGCGATCGTGAAGAACGCGAAGCCGACCGCAATCGACTTGTACATCAGGTCGTCGGCGATCTCGGCGCTCGGCGTGCGCGCGTTGATCCATTTGCGCGCGAGGATCGTGAACGCGAAGAACGCCATCAGACCGGCGACCATGCGGCCCGATTTTGCGACCGAGGCCATGCCGTCGGCCGACAGCCCGCCGAACGCCGCGAAGCCGAGCAGCGGCAGCGCGATCACGAGGCCGGGCACGCCGAGCAGGCCGATCCAGAGCGCGCGCGTCGTCGCGTTCTTCAGCACGTAGGCGAGTGCGACCATCGCCGAGAGCGCGAAGCTGCCGTAGCCGATGAAGTTGGCCGGCACGTGCACCTTCATCCACCAGCTCTGCAGCGCCGGCACCAGCGGCTGAATCTCACTCGCCCCGCGCGCCACCGTGTACCAGATCAGGAAACCGACCGCCGCGCTGACCACCAACATCACGAACGCGCCGAGCGACTTGATCTTGTAGTGCTGCTCGTAGTACAGGTAGAACAGCGCGGTCATCCAGCAGAACAGCACGAACACTTCATACAGGTTGCTGACCGGGATGTGGCCGATGTCGGCACCGATCTGGTGGCTCTCGAACCAGCGCACCATCGTGCCGACGAGCGCCATAGACACCGCCGCCCACGCCATGCCGGAGCCGATGCGCACGGCGGTGTTCTGCTCGGTCTTCGCTGCGAAGCCGATCCAGTAGAACGCGGTGCTCATGAAGAACAGCACGCACATCCACATGATCGCGCTCTGGCTCGACAGGAAATACTTCAACATGAAGACCTTGTCGCCCTGCGCGAGGTCGG
>JANXSU010000099.1 GCA_025356545.1 Comamonadaceae bacterium | reverse complement strand
GAAGGCATGACGCGCCGTGGCGCAGGGGCTAAACGCTCACACGAGACAGACCAAGGTACCGCCCGGTTTGGCCGGCCAACGAAATGGACGCCGGCGCAGGCCTCTGCGGTATTGGAGGTGCTGGACAAAATCCGTGAATGGATTTGGCTCAGCTACGGCAGCCAGATTCAGCAGGAACTGCGTCGGGACCGTACCATCACCACATCTGCCGTTCCGTCGAACACTTGGCGACGAGAACGTGCCGTTTTAGGATTGTAAAAGGCTGACTGCTGTCGATTGCCACAATAGACTTCGCGGCGGTTCAATATGCGCGGCGTGCTGGCCGACTCCGGCCAGTCGCGACACACCTGCATAGTGGCCGACGCCCATCAACCTGACAGCCAATGACTGGCTCTTCCCTTCACGCCAACACAGACCTGGCGACATAGCTGTACAGCGGTATGCCAAACAGGATATTCAGGGGAAAGGTAATGCCCAGCGAAAGGCCGAAGTAAAGTGAGGGGTTGGCCTCGGGGACGGCGTAGCGCATCACCGCAGGCACCGCAATGTAGGAGGCGCTGGCCGCCAGTACCATGAGCAGAGTGGCGTCGCCCGCCGGAATCTTCAACAGGGCGCAAAGGCCTAGGGCCAGACTGGCGTGAGTCAGGGGGCCGAGCACCGCATAAGCCAGCAGCCAGGGCGACTTGCCCCGGACTTGGGGCAGGCTGCGCGCGGTCAACAGCCCCATGTCCAGCAGGAAGAAGGCCAGCATGCCCTTGAAGAGATCGCCGGAAAACGGTTGCATCGCCGCCTTGCCGGCATCGCCACTGAGAATACCGATCAGCATGGCCCCCAGCAACAGCAGTTGCGCGCCGTCGGTGAAGGACTCGTGCAGAATCCTGCCAATCGGAACGCCGGCACGTTGGGGTGATGCAGGCAGAGCCAGCACGGCGGCCCCGCTGCTGCTTGTGGCAACAGTGCCGGCCGCTTGTTGCCGCAACGCGTTGGCAAACACAATGGCAAGGATGATGGCCGGTGACTCCATCAAGGCCATGGCGGCCGACATGTAGCCGCCAAATACCACCTGCTGGTTTTCCAGGGTTTGCACCGCGGTCACAAAGGTCACCGCGCTGACCGAGCCATAGGTGGCAGCCACGGCTGCCGCATCAAAGCCGGACAAGACCCGGCGCAACAGGCAATAGCCCAGCAGCGGCACTGCCACTGCCAGCAGCACGGCGCAGCCCAGGCTGGTGGCCACCTGGGCGGTAAAGCCGGAGTGGGCCAGCGCAAACCCGCCCTTAAGGCCCAGGGCCATCAACAGGTACAGCGCCAGAAAGCGCGAGATTGGCGGAGGGATCTCCAGGTTCGATTTCACAGCGCCGGCGAGCGCCCCAAAGATGAAAAAGAGAATGGCCGGGTCAAGCAGGTTGTGCATGGGTGTTTTCCTTTGCACCGATGCTAGGTAATGAAGTGTCCATTGTAAAATCGATTATTCAATGCTTTTGCATAGACAAAAACCTATGAACATTTCCTTTCGCCAACTGCGGCTGGTACTGGCGCTGGCAGAGACTGGCAGTGTGAGCGGGGCCGCACGCATGATGCACGTGACCCAACCTACTGCCTCCATGCAGTTGAAGGATGTGGCCGATTCCATCGGTCTTCCGATATACGAGGTGGTGGGTCGCAGGGTCTACATGACGGAAGCGGGCAGCGAGCTGGCCCGCACTGCGCGCGCCGTGGCGACCGAATGGGACGGTTTTGAGCAGCGAGTGGATGCCCTCAAGGGCTACACACGCGGCAAGCTGCGCGTGGCGCTGGTCAGCACCGCCAAATACTTTGTGCCGCGGTTGCTGGGGTCTTTTTGCAAGCGCTATCCGGATATCGACGTGTCGCTGGAAGTGCTCAACCGTGACGGGGTGGTGGCGCGCCTGCGCAACAACCTGGACGACCTATATGTGATGTCCGTGCCTCCCAAGGATCTGGACCTGGTCGATGAGGTGTTCATGGCCAATCCGCTGGTCGTCATTTGCGCAAGTGCCAATCCACTGGCCAAACAGAAGTCGCTGTCGCTGGCCGAACTCTGCGGGCAGCGCTTCATTCTGCGGGAAGAGGGTTCAGGTACCCGCATGGCGGTGGACCACTGTTTCAAAAATCTGAAGTTCCGCCCGGATGTGCGGCTGGAGCTCGGCAGCAACGAGGCCATCAAGGAGTCGGTGGCCGGCGGCCTGGGCATCTCCGTGATCTCCAGCCACGCACTACACGGCAATGCCAAAGAGCATGGGGTGTCGGTCCTGAACGTTGCAAGGTTTCCGCTGGAATCCCATTGGCATGTTGTTCACCCAAAAGGCAAAAAACTCTCACCCATTGCTTCGATTTTCAAGGCCCACCTGCTGGCTAGCACCTGAGAAGCAGCGCTACTGCACGCCGACGGGCAGTGCGCACCAAAGACGGATATTCGGTTTGCAATTTGAACGTGGCTAAATGAGCCCATCCCCCCCTCGAAAAGGTAAAACGAGCGGATTTCCTCTCTGAAGAAGGGAATTCAAGGTCAAGAACGTACACCCGCGTCAAGCCAACAAGAGGCATCAAAACGCCCGCACAAACGGCACAGGAAGCGCGCGAAAATGACAACCAGGCCAAGGTCTTGTTGGCTAATCGCCACATCCCGGGCGATCACTCGGTGTTTGACTCGTCGAATGAACGGTTTCGCCGCCTTCGATCAACTCGCGTTGTGGGTCTCCTGGTGAACGGTAACCAGAGGGGTTTCACTCTCCAACTCGCCGTCGCGCCAGTCGGAAATCATCCAGACGATGGTTTTCGGGGTTTGCAACAACAGGTTCGTATTGACTCGGTATGTCTCCCAGTCCTTACAGTGCAGTGTTATTTTCAATATAGTTCGTCGCAACGAATTTGCCTATAGATCCGGCCCAATGAAGTCTTGAATTTCTG
>JANXSU010000096.1 GCA_025356545.1 Comamonadaceae bacterium | reverse complement strand
TGAGCTTGTCGAGCGTGACGACCACGTCGTCGAGCGCCTTTTTCTCGCGGCCCAGCTCCTGGGCTTTCTTGGGGTCGTTCCAGACCTTGGGATCTTCGAGCGATGCGTTGACCGTCCTCAGACGTTCGGCTTTGGCATCGTAGTCAAAGATACCCCCGTAACCCGGCCGTGCGCTGGCTCAAGTCGTTGAGCCGGGTGCCGATGAGGTTGATGCGTTCTGCGTCCATGATTCGAGTTCCTGAAAGTAATTCCCCATTTTCTCATGGGAATTTACGCCACGAAATCCTCAATCAAGGCCGCCACCTGCTGCGGCTGATCGTGGTGCAGCATGTGGCCCGCATCGGTCACTAGGGCCTGGCTTAACTGGGGCACTTGCTTCAAGCGCTCGTGGAATTCCGCCAGAGAATATCGGTCTTGCCACCACTGCGCCATCTGGTTGTCGCTGGCTTCGACCGAGAGCGTCGGCGCGCTGATGCGCTGGTAAATGGCCAGCACCTCATCCACCTGATACAGGTTGGCGTTGACGATTTTGTGCGCCGCCTCGCCCAAAATTTCCCACTCCCCCTGCGCGTTGGGCTGGGCCCAGTGCGGGGCTAGCCAATCGGCTTTGTCTTGGCTCAAACGCGGGTTGTTTTTCATCAGGCGACGGGCTACGCCATGGGCATCGTCATAGCCCTTAAGGGTGATCTCACCGCGGTGAAGGCATTTGAGCTCGTCCATCCACTTGGCGTAGCGTCCTGCGGCTTGCTCCGCTTTCGTGGCGGGCATGCCAAAGCCTTCCAGGTTGATAAGGCGGTGAACGCGTTCGGGCCGCACACCTGCGTACAGCATGGCCACATTGCCGCCCATGCTGTGTCCCACCAGGTCCACAGTCTGATCCGGCGCAAAGTGGTCCAGCAGAAGGTCCAGGTCAGCCAAATAGTCAGGGAACCAAAAGCTGTCTTGTGCACCGGTCTTCGTCAGCCCAAAGCCGCGCCAGTCCGGGGCGATGATGCGCCGTCCTTGCACAAAGGCATCGCTCAGCGCGTCCACCACAAACTGGTACGACGCGCCCACGTCCATCCAGCCATGCAGCAGCACCAGAGGCGGCAGAGTGGGGGAGGGCGTGCCCCAGCAGTGCGCGTGGTAATGCAGGTGGCGCACGGGGATGAATTCACTGGATGAATGTCTTTGAATTGGGTACATTCGGCCCATCATACGGCGGTGATTGAGTCCATCGTGCTGGGCAACGGCGGGCTGCGCCACCAAGAGACGCTGCGCGCGCTGCTGGCGGCTGGGGCCAGCCCGAATTTGAAGGACCGCAACGGAGTCACCCCGCTGCAATTGGCCCAGGCGCGGGGTTACACGGAGATGGTGCTGATGTTGAAAAACGCAGGCGCATTCTAGGGTTGGTACATTCGGGGCCTTACCCGGAGGCCTATCTTGAACACCAGTGATGTGAACGTCAGTCATCAATTTCCTGGCTTGCCACAGGATTCGTCCGATCATTACGATCAACTCCATCGCGAGTTCCGCTGGCACGTGCCGGACATCTTCAACATCGCCGAGGTCTGTTGCGGTCGCTGGGCGCGTGCACATGGCGCTACAAAAAGAGTAGCAATTTACGCCAGTTCTTCGGTGGCTGCAGCCACTTTTCATACTTATTCTGAGTTGCAGCAGCAGGCCAACCGGCTCTCGCAGGCCTTGCGCGCTTTGGGTGTGGCGCGGGGTGACCGGGTGGCCATCGTCATGCCGCAGCGCTTTGAGACGGCGGTGGCCTACATCGCCGTGCTGCAAATGGGGGCGGTGGCCATGCCGCTGTCGGTGCTGTTTGGGCCCGAGGCGCTGGCCTACCGTTTGCAAGACAGTGAAGCGGTGGTGGCGATTGGGGACGAAGTTTCGACCGCTAGCCTGCTGGCGCTGCGTGCGGATTGCCCGGCACTGCGGGATGTGCTGGGGGTGGGCGCAAGCGTCGATGTTGACGCAGGCGCGACGCAAGCGCTGGACTACGCCGCCTTGCTCGCGCAACAACCCACTCACTTCACCCTGGTCAACACCCGCGCCGAAGACCCCGCCATCCTGATCTACACCAGCGGCACCACCGGCAACCCCAAGGGCGCGCTGCTGCCGCACCGTGCGCTGATCGGCAACCTGAGCGGCTTTGTGTGCAGTCAGAACTGGTTTGGGTTTGACTCGAATGGTAAGAACCCACCGACAAGCTCAGGGCGAACGGACTCGCAAGCCATTTTTTGGTCTCCGGCAGACTGGGCTTGGACCGGTGGTCTCATGGACGCCCTCTTACCCACGCTTTACTTTGGTCGCCCCATCGTGGCTTACAACGGGCGCTTCACGCCGCAGGTGGCGTTTGAGCTGATGCAGCAGTTTGGCGTGACGCACAGCTTTTTGTTCCCGACAGCGCTCAAGGCCATGATGAAGGCCTACCCCCATCCACGCGGGCATTTCTCGCTCAAGCTGCAAGCGCTGATGAGCGCGGGGGAGGCGGTGGGTGATGCGGTGTTTGACTATTGCCAGCGCGAACTCGGCGTCACGGTGAATGAAATGTTTGGCCAGACCGAGATCAATTACATCGTCGGCAATTGCGCTATTTTTTGGCCACCCAAAGCGGGCAGCATGGGCAAGGGCTACCCCGGTCATCAGGTCAAAGTCCTTGATGAGAACGACAAGGAATGCGCGGTAGGCGAATCCGGTGACGTGGCGTTGAACCGCTTTGACGTGCACGGCGAGCCAGACCCGATCTTCTTTCTCGGTTATTGGAAAAACGAGGCGGCCACTCAAGCCAAGTTCACGGGGGACTGGTGCCGCACGGGCGACCTGGCCGTGCGTGATGCCGACGGCTACCTCTGGTACCAGGGCCGGGCCGATGATGTCTTTAAGGCGGCGGGCTACCGCATCGGGCCAGGTGAAATCGAGAACTGCCTGGTCAAGCACCCGGCCGTGGCCAACGCGGCGGTGGTGCCCAAGCCGGACGCCGAACGCGGTGCTGTGGTCAAGGCCTACGTCGTACTTGCTCCTGATTTTGTAGCTGCTCGTGCTATTGATCAAAGGGCTACGGCTGTATTTGATGCTGAAATCACGGCCCAGCTGCAAGCCCACGTTCGCAGCTTGCTCGCCCCCTATGAGTACCCCAAAGAGATCGAATTCATAGACGCCCTGCCCATGACCACAACCGGCAAAGTGCAACGCCGCGTGCTGCGCCTCCAAGAAGAAGAGCGGGCACGTAAACTCCGCGCTATTCCCTAAAGCCCTCAAGACTCCCATGAAAACTATCCAACTCGGTCAGAGCGACCTGCACGTCACCCCCATTTGCCTGGGCACCATGACCTTTGGCGAGCAGGTGTCGGAGCCTGACGCCCACGCCATCCTGAACCACGCCTTGGCGCGCGGCGTCAACTTCATCGACACAGCCGAGGTGTACCCCGTGCCCACCATGGCCCACACCTACAACGACACCGAAAAAATCATTGGCAACTGGCTCGCCAAAACCCCTGGTGTGCGCCAGAAGTTGGTGCTGGCCACCAAGGTGGCCGGCCCCGCGCGCGGCATGCCCTGGGTGCGTGAGGGCAGCATTGATTTAACGGCAACGGACATCGAAGCCGCTTGCAATGACTCGCTCAAGCGCCTGCAAACGGATGTGATCGACCTCTACCAAATCCACTGGCCGGTGCGCCATGTGCCCTCATTCGGCGCGGTGTACTTTGACCCGAGCAAGGTGAACCCCGCACTCAGTTCCATCGAGGTGCAGCTAGAGGCGATGGCGCGGCTTGTGAAGGCGGGCAAGGTGCGGGCGATTGGCTTGTCCAACGAAACCCCTTACGGCGTGCACGAGTTTGTAGGCTTGGCCGAGCAGCACGGCTTGCCGCGTATTGCCAGTGTTCAAAATGCCTACTGCCTGGTGAACCGGGCGCTAGAAAACGGGCTGGACGAAACCATGCACCACCTGGGTGTGTCTTTGCTAGGCTACTCGCCGCTGGGCTTTGGTTTGCTCACCGGCAAGTACGACACTACGGGTACGACTGGGCCAGGCGCGCCGCAAGAGGGGCGCATCGCCAAGTACGACAGTGTGCGCAAGCAGCGCTGGGGCCGCCCTGAGGCTCTGGCCAGCGCGCGCCGCTACAACGCGCTGGCACGCGAGCACGGGCTTACCCCCGCGCAAATGGCACTGGCCTTTTGCTACACCAAGTGGCAAGTCGCCAGCACCATCATCGGCGTGACCTCGATCGCGCAGTTGGATCAAGACCTGGACACCTGGGGCACGACCCTGTCGCCCGAGCTGCTGGCCGCGATTGACGCGCTGCGCTGGGAAGACCGGGATTTGGCGCAATAAAAACAGGCGCAATTAAAGGAGCACACGTGCAAAACCTCTACCCTCTCCTCGCCGTTGTAGTCGCCTACCTCCTAGGCTCCTTGTCCTTCGGCGTCATCGTCAGTCGCGCCATGGGCTTGAATGACCCGCGCACCTTTGGCTCTAAAAACCCGGGGGCCACCAATGTGCTGCGCTCAGGCTCCAAACCTGCGGCCATCGTCACCTTGTTGTTGGATGCGGCCAAGGGCTGGTTGCCGGTGGCTTGGGTCGCCGCCTACGGCGCGCCTTATGGCTTGGGGGAGGGCACGCTGGCCGCTGTGGGCTTGGCGGCGTTCATCGGCCACCTCTACCCGGTGTTCTTTCGTTTTCAGGGCGGCAAGGGCGTGGCCACGGCGCTAGGGGTGTTGCTGGGCTTTAGTCCCTGGTTGGCGCTGGCCACGGCGCTCACCTTTGCCATCATGGTCTTCTTCTTTCGCTATGTGTCGCTGGCTTCCATCGTGGCGGCGGTGTTTGCACCCGCTTACTACCTGCTGGGCGACGGTGTGGCTTGGCAAGCGAGCCGAGCCAGTTTGCTGGTGGTGGCGGTGATGGGCGTGCTGCTGGTGTGGCGCCATAGCCTCAACATTGACCGCCTGCTGGCGGGCAAAGAGGCGAAGTTGGGGGCGAAGAAAACTGGCTTGTGAAGCGCGGGTTGTGGCCCGGTTAGCGCGGCTTCAGTAGCGCTTGTCAAGCACCATCTGGTCATTGATGCGAGCCATCTGAAAGCGTGTCAAAAAGCTGTTGCCCAGCAGCACATAGGGCATACCGCCGGAGGACACCACGGCATCTACCTCATACACATCCACTGTGCCCAGGCGTACTGAGCCAAGCTTGACTTGCCAGCCTTGAGCTATACCGTTGGCTGTATTGATGCGCATCAACTGACCAGCCCTGTAATTGAGCCCAATGCGCTCCGCTTCAGCCACGCTCAAAGAGACCAGCGAGGCTCCGGTATCCACCATGAACTGAACCGCTCTGCCGTTGATCTGCCCGGCACTCAAAAAATGACCGTGGCTGCCCGCCTGCAGGACGATTTTCCCGGTGTCGCTGTTGCCCGGCTTGCCTTTGACGCTGATGGGTGAATTGCCCACAAGCAGGTTTTGTCGCGAGCCGTTCACTTCCACTACGGCCGAGTTGGCCAGGGTGGAGATGACCTTAACCCCAAGGTAGATATCCCCCACGGCCACGCTCTTGGGGATGCTGTCGTTCACCACCAACAAAGCCTTATCACCCAGTATTCCTGTGAGTGCCACGGCTTGAGCGAAAGCCGCGCTGCCGCCCGCGGTGGCCAGGATGCAGGCCAGCCAAAGCGAAGGGGCGCTTGTCATGGCGATACCTTAATCGCGGAAGTTGTTGAAGCTCAAAGGCACATCGGTGATGTCCTTGCGCACCAGCGCCATGGCGGCTTGCAGGTCGTCACGTTTGGCGCCGTTCACCCGCACCGCGTCACCTTGGATGGACGCTTGCACCTTGAGTTTGCTGTCCTTGATCAGGCGCTGGATTTTTTTGGACAACTCGGTCTCAATGCCGTTGCGCACCTTGATGACCTGCTTGACCTTGTCGCCGCCGATCTTCTGCACATCGCCCTTGTCCAGAAATCGCACGTCCACTTCCTGTTTGGTCAGCTTGTTGCGAAGGATGTCTTCCACCTGGGCGAGCTGGAACTCGGCGTCGCCAATCAGGGTGATCTCTTTGTCTTTGATTTCAATCGCTGCCGCCGTGCCCTTGAAATCAAAGCGCGTGGCGATTTCTTTGGCGGTGTTGCTCACCGCATTTTTGACCTTGGGCAGGTCAGCTTCACAAACGGTGTCAAACGAGGGCATGGCAAATTTCCAGAAAGAGGGCAGGTGAGAGAATTGGGCAATGTTAGTCGAGAAAAACGTCCCGCTCCAGCCTTACAACACCTTTCACATCGTGGCCAAGGCGCACACCTTGGTGCGCATCGCCAGCACGAGTGATCTTTTGCAACTATTGGCTGACCCGGTGCTGGGCCCCGCACCCAAGTTCGTCTTGGGCGGTGGCAGCAATATCGTGCTCACGGGCGACGTTAAAGCCCTTGTGCTCAAGGTCGAAATCAGGGGCTTGCGCGTGCTGGAGGACACCCCACACGCCTGGATTGTGGAAGCTGGTGCTGGCGAAAATTGGCATGATTTCGTCGCCTGGACGCTGGCGCAAGGTCTGCCCGGCCTGGAAAACCTGGCCCTCATTCCCGGCACAGTGGGTGCTGCCCCGGTGCAAAACATCGGTGCCTACGGTGTAGAACTGCAAGACTGCTTTGAGTCGCTGGACGCGGTGGATTTGCAGACCGGTCAAGCCTTCACGCTTAATGCCGCGCAATGTGCGTTTGGCTACCGGGACTCGGTGTTCAAACACGCCGCAGCGCCTGCCGACGCGGCCTCAGGTCGCCCCACAGGCCTGGGCCTGGCTGGTCGCGCCCTCATCACCCGCGTGCGTTTTCGCCTGCCCAAGCCTTGGAAGCCGGTGCTGGGCTACCTGGACATCGAGAAAAAACAGGCGCAGGCCGGGGTGACGCACCCCACCGCGCAGCAGATGTTTGACTGGATCTGCGCCATCCGCCGCGCCAAGCTGCCCGACCCCGCCGTCATCGGCAACGCCGGCAGCTTCTTCAAAAATCCCACCGTCACCCCCGAGCAGTGCGCCGACATCATCGCGCGCGATCCCAAGATCGTGCACTACCGACTGGCCGATGGTCGCGTGAAATTGGCGGCGGGTTGGTTGATCGACGCCTGTGGCTGGAAGGGCAAGTCGGTCGGGCAGGCGGGCGTTTATGAGAAACAGGCGCTGGTGCTGGTGAACCGGGGAGTTTCTGTCTCGGGTTCTGATGGGGCTACCGGTGGTGAGGTGATGACCTTGGCCAAGGCGATACAGACCAGTGTGTATGAGCGGTTTGGGATTTTGTTGGAAGCAGAGCCGGTTGTGGTCTGAGTCATGAAAACTAGATAAGCTCAATCAATGAAACAAATCCCCTTCTGGCAACTCGGCTGGCAAACCCTCTGGCGTGACCTGCGCTCAGGTGAATTGCGTGTGCTGCTGCTCTCAGTCGCCCTAGCTGTAGCCGCACTCACCTCGGTAGGTTTCTTCGCCGATCGCATCAAAGGCGGCTTGCAACGCGATGCGCGCCAACTCTTGGGTGGGGACGCGGTCATCGTCAGCGACAACGCGCCCTCGGCTGACTTCACCCAGCGCGCTCAAGGGCTTGGGCTTGCGGTGGCAAGTTCGGTCAGCTTCCCCACCATGGCGCGTGCGCCAGATGCCCAAGGCGGGGCGAGCAAGTTGGTGGCGTTGAAGGCGGTGCAGGCGGGCTACCCTTTGCGAGGTTCGCTCACCGTTAGCGCCGCAGCGGGCGCGCCTGAGACCAAGACGCGTGACATCCCGGCCCCCGGTGAAGTTTGGGTTGATGCGCCACTGCTGGAGGCGCTGGGCTTGCAGATGGGCGACGACGTGCTGTTGGGCGATGCCCGCCTGCGCATTGCGCGTGTGATCGTGATTGAGCCGGACCGGGGCACAGGCTTCATTAACTTCTCACCGCGCGTGCTGCTCAATGACGCGGACTTGACCGCCACGCGGCTGATACAACCGGCCAGCCGTTTGACCTATCGCTTGGCTGTGGCGGGTGCTGACAAAGCCGTGACCGCTTTCACCCAAGGGGCGACGCAAGACATCGAGCAAAAGCAACTCCGAGGCCTGCGTCTGGAGTCGCTAGAGAGTGGTCGCCCCGAGATGGCCCAGACGCTGGAGCGGGCTGAAAAATTCCTCAACCTGGTGGCGCTGTTGTCGGCGTTGTTGAGCGCGGTGGCCGTGGGGCTGGCCGCGCGCGGTTTTGCGCTGAATCATCTGGACGATTGCGCCATGCTGCGGGTGCTGGGCTTGAGCCAAGCCACCATTGCGCGCAGTTATGGCTTTGAGTTTTTCTTGATCGGCGTGGCCGCCAGCGCCGTGGGTGTGTTGGCGGGTTATGCAGTGCACCTCGGCTTTGTGGTGCTGCTGGCTGGTCTGGTGGAAACGGCACTGCCTGCGGCCAGTGGCTGGCCGGTGCTACTGGGTTTTGGCATGGGGCTGACGCTGTTGCTGGCTTTTGGCCTGCCGCCCGTTTTGCAGCTTGCACAAGTGCCGCCGCTGCGCGTGATACGGCGCGATGTGGGTGGGCTGAAACCGCTCTCCCTGGGGGTGCTGGCCCTGGGTGTGGCGGGCTTTGCAGCCCTGCTGCTGGTGGCCAGCAGTGACCTCAAGCTCGGCCTGATTACGGTGGGTGGTTTTGCGGGGGCGGGGGCGGTGTTTGCATCGCTCAGTTGGCTTGCCGTCAAGGGCTTGCGCCGCACGGTGAACGAGACCACCGCACCGCGTTGGCTGGTGCTGGCCACACGGCAGATTTCAGCCCGCCCGGTCTATGCCGTGGTGCAGGTCAGCAGTTTGGCTGTGGGCCTGCTGGCGTTGGTGTTGTTGGTTTTGCTGCGTACCGACCTCATCACCAGTTGGCGCCAGGCCACACCGGCCGATGCACCGAACCGTTTTGTCATCAACGTCATGCCGGAGCAAGGGCCTGCGTTTCAGCAGGCACTGCGTGAGGGCGGGGTGAGCCGCTATGACTGGTACCCCATGATTCGGGGTCGTCTGGTGGCGGTGAATGGTCAGGCGGTTGGCCCTAAAAATTACGCCGACGAGCGCGCCCAGCGCCTGGTGGACCGCGAGTTCAACCTCTCGCACAGCGCCACGCCGCCTGCGCACAACGCCATCGTGGCTGGGCGCTGGCAAGACGAAGAACGCGATGCGATCAGCGTGGAAGAGGGCATTGCCAAAACCCTCAGCCTCAAGCTAGGCGACCGCCTGCGTTTTGAGGTGGGCGGTGTCGCCACCGAGTCCACCATCACCTCGTTGCGCAAGGTGGATTGGGGTTCCATGCGGGCTAACTTCTTTGTCATCTACCCGGTGAGTCAGATGCCGGACGTGCCCAGCACGTTTTTGAGCGCCTTCCGCGCCCCCGATACGCCGGGCTTTGACAACGCCCTGGTACGGCGCTTTCCCAACATCACGCAGGTGGACTTGGGCCGCACGCTGGCGCAGGTACAGCGCTTGCTTGATCAGGTGATCCGGGTGGTGGAGTTTCTCTTTGTCTTCACACTCGCCTCGGGCCTGGTCGTGCTGTTTGCCGCCGTGAGCGCCACCAGCGAGGAGCGCGCCCGAGAGTTCGCCATCATGCGCGCCGTAGGGGCCAGCGCGCGCTTGCTGCGCCAAGTGCAGCGCGCGGAGCTGGCCGGGGTCGGGCTGCTGGCGGGCTTTTTGGCCTCACTCGCCGCCGCTGCCGTGGGCTGGGCGCTGGCGCGTTATGTATTCAACTTTGAGTGGACGGTGACGTGGTGGGTGCCTTTGGCGGGCGCATTGGCCGGGGCCGTGCTGGCACTGGCCGCAGGCTGGTGGGGCTTGCGCGCTGTGTTACAGCGCCCAGTGGTGGAGACTTTGCGGCGTACGATGCAGTAATTTTTGCTATTAATTAAATAGCATTTTGTGGATGTGTTTATTGGCCTACAGCCCGATTTGATGATGAAAATACAAGAAAATCCTCTTATTGATACCCCGTTTGAGTGGATCGGCGGCGAAGCCCGCGTCAAGGCCTTGACAGAACGTTTTTATGATCTGATGGAGTTGGAACCTGCTTACGCCGTGCTGCGCGCCGCCCACGGCCCCGATCTGACGCGTGCGCGGGATCATCTCTTCATGTTCTTGACGGGTTGGCTCGGTGGTCCGCAGCTCTACACCGAGCAGTTCGGTCACCCGCGTCTGCGCGCGCGTCACATGCCCTTCAATATCGGCATCCAAGAGCGCGACCAGTGGCTGGCCTGTATGGATCAGGCCATGGGTGACACGGGAGTGGACGCCATCTTGCGCACCCGCTTGTTGGACTCATTTTTTCAGACGGCGGACTGGATGCGCAATATGCCGAGGTGATGTGTGGGTACCGAAATTCGAAGACACCGGTTCAGGGGTTTGTACGCCCCGGCACTTGGGGTGAGTAGCTACAGTTCAGCGCTACCCCGGCTGCAACAGCACCACCAACGCGCCTGCGCCGCCTTGTGCGGGCTTGGCCTGCACATAGACCAACACCTCGTTTTTTTGGACCAACCAACTCAGCACACGGGCTTTGAGCACGGGTGCTTTGCCGGGCGAGCCCAGGCCCTTGCCGTGCACCACACGCACGCAGCGCAGGCCTTTTTTTTGCGCTTCCCGAATGAAGCGGCCCAGGGCGTCGCGCGCCTCTTCAATGCGCAAACCGTGCAGGTCAACTTCAGCTTGAATGCTCCAGTGACCTAAGCGCAGCTTGCGGGCTACATCGGGGCCAATGCCGGGGCGGGTGTAGCTGAGGTCGGCGTCGGTGGACAGCAGCGTAGTGGCGTCGAACTCGTCGCTCAGGGATTCGCGCAGCACGGCCTCTTCGTCACGTTGTTTTTGAATTGGGTTGGGTTGTATTTGCTCTTTTTTCAGGAGCGCCTTGCGCTTGTCTGCTATGGGCTGCACGATGCCAGCGGCCTTGGTGAAGAGGTCTTTATCACTGGTCAATTGGCGTTTCTTAACAGCCTGTTCAGCGGCCAATGCGGCGTGTGCTTTGGCTTGGGCTTCGATGGCGCGCTTGACGACTTTGAGGTCGCCCAAGGCGTTGATCTTGACCTTCACCTTGACTGGGCTTGATTGCGTCACATCAGTCCCCGCTCGGCCATGGACAGGGCCTGGCCCGCGCCCACAATTACGTGGTCCAGCACGCGCACATCAATCAAACCCAGCGCGGCTTTGAGGGTCTGCGTCAGCGCCTCGTCCGCGCGTGAGGGCTCGACCGAGCCGCTCGGGTGGTTGTGCGCCAGCACCACGGCGGCGGCGTGGTGGTGCAGGGCACGCAACACCACCTCACGCGGGTACACGCTGGTCTGGGTGAGTGTGCCGCGGAACATTTCTTCCAGCGCCAGCAGCCGGTGCTGGGCGTCCAGAAATAGCACGGCAAATACTTCGTGGCGTTTGGCACTCAAATTCAGTTGCAGGTAGTGCTTGACGGCCTCGGGGCTGTCAAACGCGGCGCGCTCGGTCAACTGCTGCGCCATGGCGCGGCGCGCCAGCTCCAGCACGGCCACGATCTCGGCGCGCTTGGCTGGCCCCAGGCCTTTGACGCGCTTGAGGTCCTCAGCGGTGGCGTGCAATAGGCCAGCAATGCCGTCAAAACCCTCGCTGCCCGCGTCATTGCGCTTGAGGTGCAGCAGTTCATCGGCCATCTGCAACACGCCTTTGCCCTGGATGCCGGTGCGCAGCAACAGGGCCAGCAGCTCGGCGTCACTCAGGGCGGCGGGGCCACGGGCCAATAGCTTTTCACGCGGACGGGCGTCGGGGGGCAGGTCTTTGAGGGGCATGAAACGTGGGTCAAGCAAGGTTTCTACAATGGAGGGGAGTCTATTCCTTGCGGGACAGACCTTTAGTTCTGTCCCCAACCGATTGTTAGAGTTTTATGCCATCCATCCTCCCCCGCGTCCAAGCGGACTCCTTTCTCACGCTGCACTACCGGCTGGCCGGGCCTGCGGGCGACATCATCAACACCTTTGAGGGCAAGCCCGCTACGTTGACGCTGGGCCACAGCGAATTGGCACCTGCGGTGGAGCAGTGTTTGGTGGGCCTGGAGGAGGGCGACCGCCAAACTTTCACCCTGCCCGCCGGGGCCGCCTATGGTCAGCGTAATCCCGACATGCAGCAGTGGCTAGCGCGCAAGGTGCTGACCCAGATGGGTGACCCGCATGAGGAGTACCGCATTGGCGACGTGGTGCAGTTCCCCACGCCCGACGGCCAAGGCCAGTTTGCCGGTGTGGTGCTGCAAGAGCGTGAAGACGGTGGCGTGTTGTTTGACTTCAACCACCCGCTGGCCAGCCAGCCGGTGACGTTTGAGGTGCATGTGCTGGGGGTGTTGTGATGCTGCAAGACATTGTTTTGGCCGAGCCGCGTGGCTTTTGCGCTGGGGTCGACCGTGCGATTGAGATCGTGGAGCGCGCGTTGCACAAGTTCGGCGCGCCGATTTATGTGCGTCATGAGATCGTGCACAACACCTATGTTGTCAACGACCTCAAGGCCAAGGGCGCGATTTTCATTGAAGAGTTGGATGATGTGCCCCCCGGTGCTACGCTGGTGTTCTCAGCCCATGGCGTGAGCAAGGCTATTCAGATGGAGGCGCAGGCGCGCGGCTTTCAGATTTTTGACGCCACCTGCCCGCTGGTGACCAAGGTGCATGTGGAGGTGGCCAAGCTGCACAAAGAGGGCTATGAGTTCATCATGATCGGCCACAAGGGCCACCCCGAGGTGGAGGGCACCATGGGTCAGTTGACCAGTGGCATTCATCTGGTGGAAGACGTGGCCGATGTGGCGCACGTCGCACCCACGCAGACCACCAAGTTGGCCCTGGTGACGCAGACCACGCTCAGTATGGACGACGCGGCCGCGATCAGCGCCGCCGTGCTTGCCCGCTTCCCCGAGGTGCGTAGCCCAAAGCAGCAAGACATATGCTACGCCACGCAAAATCGGCAAGACGCGGTCAAACTTTTGAGCACCCAGGTGGACATCGTCATCGTGGTGGGTAGCCCCACCAGCTCCAACAGCAACCGTCTGCGTGAAGTGGCTCAAAAACTGGGCACCGACAGCTATATGGTGGACAGCGCCGACGAGCTACAGCCACAGTGGTTTGAGGGCAAGATCCAGGTCGGCCTGACGGCCGGTGCCTCGGCCCCAGAGATATTGGTGCGCCAAGTGATTGACCGCATCAAGGCGCTGGGGGCGGTGTCGGTGCGCACACTGGATGGTATACAAGAAACTGTGAAATTTCCCTTGCCTAAAGGGTTAAAAACAGACGTTTCTTTCCCCTAAAACCAAGCTTTAATCCGCTCATAAAACCTACAATTTCTCATGCTCGATATCACCCTGCTTCGCAAAGACCTGGCTTCGGTCATTGACCGTCTTGAAACACGCAAATCGCCCCAAGTCTTCCTCAATGTGGACGCCTTTCGCACCCTGGAAGCTGAACGCAAAACCATTCAGACCCGAACCGAAGAACTGCAAGCCCGGCGCAACACCTTAAGCAAGCAGATCGGTCAACTCAAGGCCAAAGGGCCTGCGGGCCAGCCCGAGGCTGATGCCGCTATGGCCGAGGTGAATGCACTTAAAAATGAGTTGGAAAATTCGGCCCATCGCCTCACGCAAATCCAGGACGAGTTGCAGGCTTTGCTGCTGGCTGTGCCGAATCTGCCGCACGAGAGCGTGCCCGTGGGGGCGGACGAGCATGGCAATGTTGAGGTCAGAAAATGGCCGCCAGCGGGCGCAGGGACTTCACCAGAAGCTCTTAATTTTGTAGCAAAAGACCATGTGGACGTGGGCACACCGCTGGGGCTGGACTTTGACCTGGGCGTCAAGCTCACCGGCTCGCGCTTCACGGTGATGAAGGGCGCCCTGGCCCGCCTGCACCGAGCCCTGGCCGCCTTCATGCTGGACGTGCAGACGCAGGAACACGGCTACACCGAGTGCTATGTGCCCTACATCGTGAATGCCGACAGCCTGCGCGGCACCGGCCAGTTGCCCAAGTTTGAAGGTGACTTGTTCGCTGCCAAAAAAGGGGGGCAGGATGGCGAAGCCGTGCCTGATAACGCCGCGCTCTACCTCATCCCCACCAGTGAAGTGCCGCTGACCAACTTTGTGCGTGATGCCATCGTTGCCGAAGCCGAGTTGCCGATCAAGCTCACCGCCCACACGCCGTGCTTTCGCTCCGAGGCGGGCTCTTATGGGCGCGACACACGCGGCATGATCCGCCAGCACCAGTTTGACAAGGTCGAGATGGTGCAGATCGTGCACCCGGACAAGAGCTACGAAGCGCTCGAAGCCATGACAGGCCACGCCGAGACCATTCTGCAAAAACTCGGTCTGCCTTACCGGGTGATGTCGCTCTGCACCGGCGACATGGGCTTTGGTGCGAGCAAAACCTATGACCTGGAGGTTTGGCTGCCCGCGCAAAATACCTACCGCGAAATCAGCTCGGTCTCCAACTGCGAGACCTTTCAGGCGCGCCGTTTGCAGGCGCGCTTCAAAAATTCGCTGGGTAAAAATGAGTTTGTGCACACCCTCAACGGCTCTGGTCTGGCGGTGGGCCGCACCCTGGTGGCCGTGCTGGAGAACTACCAGCAGGCTGACGGTAGCGTGACCGTGCCTACCGTGTTGCAGCCCTATATGGGTGGCGTTACAGTGCTCACACCATGAACTCCCTGCTGCGCCGTACCTTGCGTCAAGTGATCGGCACCTTGACCGGAACTTTGCTGTCGGTCTTCGGCATGGCGGCGACAGCAGCGGACGTGCCCGCTGTGGGCACGATGGCACCCGAGTTCAACCTGCCTGACCAGCACGGCAAACAGCGTCAACTCACCGAGTGGCGTGGCAAATGGGTCGTGCTTTATTTCTACCCTAAAGACGACACGCCCGGCTGCACCGAAGAGGCCTGCACCTTCCGCGATGATCTGGAGCAGCTCACGGCATTGGATGCGCAGGTGGTGGGCATTAGCGTGGACACGAGTGAGTCGCACAAAGCGTTTGCCGAAAAATACAAGCTGCCCTTCCCGCTGCTCGCCGATTCAAAGGCCGATGTGGCTGTGCGCTATGGCGCTTTGTCCAATTGGCTCGTCATCAAGCTGGCCAAGCGATACACCTTCCTCATTGATCCGCAGGGCAAAGTGGTCAAAACTTACCTTTCTGTGGACACGTCACGGCATTCAGTAGAAATCGTGAAAGATCTAAAGCAACTTAGACAATCTCGGCGTTAATTTCATTCAATTTCAATTGAAGGAGAGCCAGCCATGATGGAAAAAAATATGGAGCCGGTGGAGAGTGTCAAAGTCAGTGAGGCCGAATACAGTTTTGCAGTCAACCTGATGCAATACTTGGTGGTGCCTACCTTTGTGCTGGATGCCAAAGGCCATGTACTGATGTGGAACAAAGCCTGCGAGCGTCTTACCGGATTGCTAGCCTCCGAAGTGGTGGGAACCAAAGAGCACTGGCGCGGCTTTTACGACTCACCCCGCCCCTGTCTAGCCGATCTCATCGTCGAAAACCGAATGGCTGAAATGGATGTGCTCTACGTCGAGCACGACGATGTCTCCGGTATGGCTTTCGGTCTGCATGCCCAGAACTGGTGTGTGATGCCGGGTCTGGGTAACCAACTTTATTTGGCTATTGATGCAGGCCCTATTTACGACGCGCAGGGCGAGTTGCTGGCCGTCGTTGAAACCCTGAGGGATATGACCACGCAAAAGACTGCCCAGATTGAGCTGGAACGCCTAGCCGCTCGTGATGGTTTGACCAGTCTTGTGAATCGGCGTGGGTTTGATGAGCGATTGGATGTGGAATTGAGTCGCGCCATCCGCGACCAGCAGTCCATCGCCTTGATCATGATTGATGTGGATCACTTCAAGCGTTTCAACGACACGTATGGACATCAACTGGGTGACGAATGTTTGCGGCAAGTCGCTTCCGCATTGGCCACGGCAG
>JANXSU010000069.1 GCA_025356545.1 Comamonadaceae bacterium | reverse complement strand
CTGCCCCGGTTTTTGTATTCTGCATTGCTGACTCATTCTCTATCCTGACTTCCTCGAACGCAGTCCCCGTGCAGCGAAGCGCAATGGGGAGTCCCGCAAGTTCTCATTTTGCACCGTATTTGTCCACGATCATCGCACCACCCCCACTTGCATTGGCGTGGACCGCATCCGGCGTTTGATTTCCCAGCGCCTGGTGTGGACGCTCGCCGTTGTAGAACACAAAGTATTTCCTCAACCCCATCAGTAGCTCCCCCATAGTGGCGTAGCCATTGAGGTGTTGGGCCCTGGTGCCATACCCGCCAAGCCCATGCAGCGCATCAGGCGCTGTGCGTAGACCGTGCCGCGCACGACACTGGCCAGCACGCATTGGCGTTTCTGGGTCACGTCGCTGTGTACGCCAATCCAGCTGCGTCGGGTCATGGCAGGCTGATCCCTGACTTTTTTTTGAGCCAGTCGAGCTCCATCTTGAGCCGTCCGATCTCACCGTACAGCCGATCTGGTGCGCTGTGGGCTGCCGTGGGTTGGGGGCCACGCTTGCCTTCAAACAGCGTCTTGGCCTGGGCCTGTTTCTCGCGCTTCCATTGGCCCACCTGTACCGGATGAACCCCGAACTCCTGCGCTATCTGGTTGACTGTCTTCACCCCGCGCACAGCTTCAAGACCCACCTTGGCTTTGAACTCCGGCAGGTGTGTATTGCGCTTCTTCGTTTCACTCATGGTTTACCCGTTTCTTTGGACAGTGTCCCACTTAAACACCTGTCTCAAATTCGGGGTCCACTTCCCATCGAGCCGACGATGTCGGGCTCATTTCCCGGATCGATGTCCAGGCGAATTTCCTTTCAGTCGCTGCCCCGAAGGGCCGCCGGGAGTTGGGCGCCATTGTGGCGATGACCGGGTCCGACGTGAAGGATGGTTTTGGCGTTCATGGCTTTGTCTGTTGTTTCAGCTGCGATACGGCAGTAGAGGCCGACCAAGGTATTTTCGAGATGGCGGGTAAAGCCGGCCACGTCCATCAGAGCCGACGCCTGCATACGCGCGCGCAGCCCCGCGCGCAATGCCGCCAGCGCGGGCCCAGACATCGAACACGCCGTCGTTAAATTTAGCCGTGTTGTTGAAGCAACCAAAGGTGATGCGGCCAGTGTCCAGACACGGCAGCGGCGCCACCACGGCCGGCGCCAAGGCTTGCGCTTGCACGAAGCAATTACGGGCACTGGTGAGAAAACCAAAGCTCAACAGCAATGCGCCGATATCGAGCAGGGCTGGCACGTCGTCGCTGTGCGCGTGGGCCAAGTCTTGGCAGAGCGCCTGCATGGGCCCAAAGCGGCCCGCTTGCGCGTGGGCCTGGGCCAGGGCCAGGTCGGATCGCCAAGCGGTCATTTAGAAACTCCTGGGTGTCTTTTGGATTACTGCGCCCTCGATGGTCTGAGGGCTAGGAGACTTGGACGATTAATCGTGGTCTGTCCCCTATTATTGCTCGCTCCGTGTTTGCCGCTCCCGCCTTTGGACGGGAAATCAATCGAGTCTGACCCCATTGATTCGCAGCGGTTGACCACGTGGTACCACGGCGTGTCGGTCAGTGAAACAAGGGATGAGCGGGGCGGGTCATGGTGGAGGCGATAACATGGGTTTTATTAACGTGGGTGTCGTTTATATTTAGGTGTTTAATTGGAATCTGACCCCAATTACTCCTCGAAAATCGGGGCCAGCTTCGCCAGCACCTCAACCAGGATTTCCGGGGGCAGCGTGTCAATCTTCCTGCCATTGCGCTCGTGCAGATCAAGCACGCGAGGTTGGTCGCAACGTACAACCCCCGTCGTTTTGATTCCCGAAATAGGCACGGCGAAGCCTATGCGCCTGGCGAACTCGCCACCGGTCGTGATGGGCAAAATCACCGGCAGTTTCGTTGCCTCGTTGAACGCTTGCGGCGATATGACCAAGACGGGGCGATGACCTCGCTGCTCGCGCCCTTCGGTGGGGTCGAGCGTCACCAGATAGATATCGCCCCGCTTCATATCACCTCACGGCCAACAGCTGGCGCATCGACCCATTCCCGTTGTTCGGGCGGTTGTGGCTGGGAGTAGTCAGAGGCGGCCAGCAACTCAGCAAGTGTGTAGCGCGGGCGCGGGCTGGGCTCCACCACGAGGCGACCGCCATCAACGACCATACCGACCGTTGCACCGGCTCCCAGGTGCAGAAGATCGAGGAAGGCTGGCGGTACCGCCATCATGATCGAGCCGCCGACCTTGCGTAGATTGGTTGTGTGCATGGTGCACCTCCTTCTTTTAAATTATACATAAGTATAATAATAGTCGCATTGCAATTCAAGCTATTTGTCGCTCAACATCCAAAAACGTACGATGAGCGTTATGTAAATTAACGTGGGTGTCGTTTATTTACGCCGCCCTCACCTCAAACACCCGCCGCGCAGCGGCCAGACCGCGCAGGGCGCGCTGCTGGCGGTGAGCGGCTAGCTCAATCAGCTTGGCCGGGGTGCCTACCGCGCCGGCAAAGTCTCTGAAAAAATGGTCAGCACAGGCAATAAAGGCTTCGGCATCCATGCCCAGGCGGGCCAACAACGGCGGCGTGGTGACGGGGATCAGCCCGCGCTTGGCCGGGTGCACGGCGCGGCCCATGGTGTCAACCAGCTGCAGATACTCCTCCAGCCCAAACGGCACCGCTTGCTCAAAGCGGCCAGTTGCGTCAAAGGGCATCAGCGGCGCCTCTGGCAGCACCGACAGCTCTGCTTCTGATAGCAAACTCGGCAAAGCCTGTGAGGGTAAATGTGCTATTTGATCCTCAATTTCTGGCTGAGGCGCAATGGCCAGAACCGGGACCAGCACCGGGGCCAGCACCGGCACAAACGCCTGGCCTTTCAAGTCAGCCAGGCGCGCATGAATCGACGTGTGCACACTTTCGGGCAAACTGTCGGCCATGCCCGCCCGTATCGGATTCAGGTCTACATAGGCCATGGCGGCCAGCAGGGCCTGCTCGTCCAGCAGGGCCTGGCTCTTGAAGCGCCCCTCCCAAAACCGACCTGTGCAGTCGTCTTCAGCGTTGGCCTGGCGGGCAATCGATTCGTTGAGCACACGCATAAACCACGACAGGTCATGCAGGCGCTGGCGGTACAGCTCGGCAAACTCCCTGGCCTTGGCGCATTCGCCCTCGCCCATCTGGCTGCGCGCCTCTGACAGGTAGCGCTGCACCAGCAGCGGCCCGGTAAACAGCTGCGTCCAGCGGCGCAGAACGGCTTCGTCGTCCAGGGCCTGTGCCCGCGCCTTGTCTACCCGCAGCACCGCGTGGTAGTGGTTGCCCATCACAGCGTAGGCGGCCACGTCGATGGTGAAGACCGAAGCCAGTTCGCGAATGCGTGTCTCAATCCAGCCCCGGCGGTGGTCAAAGTTTTGCCCAGTACTGGCGTCACGCCCACATAAAAAAGCACGGCGCACGCAGCGGTTGACCACGTGGTACCACGGCGTGTCGATCAGCGAAACAAGGGATGAGCGGGGGCGGGTCATGGTGGAGACGATAACATGGGTTTTATTAACGTGGGTGTCCTTTGTATTCGGCCAAGCAAGGGGAAATCGATGCGATAACGCACAGTAGTCTTCCTTCTTTCCGTAAAGTGCCCCAAATTTGGGCGCAGAGAGAATTCCGGGCTGCTGCGGTTTTGAATTCTGCAAGTCCCTC
>JANXSU010000201.1 GCA_025356545.1 Comamonadaceae bacterium | reverse complement strand
TGCAATGGCACCCCCGGCCCCGGCGGGTGGGGCGTCCTGCTCAAGTCCGGCACTACCGAGAAAGAATTGTTCGGCGGCGAACTGGGTACGACCAATAACCGCATGGAGCTCACGGCTGTGATCCAGGCGCTTCAAGCCCTCAAGCGACCGTGCCAGGTGACACTGCACGCCGACAGCCAGTACGTGCTCAAAGGCATCACGGAGTGGCTCGTGGGCTGGAAGGCCAAGGGCTGGAAAACAGCCGCCAAGCAGCCGGTTAAAAACGTGGACTTGTGGCAGCAGTTGGATGCGGTCGTAAGCACTTCGGGCCACAAAATTGACTGGCGCTGGGTGCGCGGTCATAACGGCGACCCGGGTAACGAGCGAGCCGATGGACTGGCCAATCGCGGCGTAGAGCAAGCGTTGGCGCAGCGTTGATTGCCATGAGCGCACTAATTCATAGTGTGCACAGCGGCCATTTTTTTGAACAAAAATGACCTACCCAGCAAACCAACATCAAGGCTTGAGTACTGAGCAGGCGGCCCAGCGATTGGCTAAAGAAGGGCCGAATCAACTGCCCGCTCATGCCTCCCGCACCTGGCGCCATATTGTCCGAGAGACCTTGGGCGAGCCCATGTTTCTCTTGCTTCTGTCGGCCAGCATGCTGTACCTGGTCTTGGGGGAGCTGCAAGAGGGGCTCATTCTGGTGGGCTTGTCGTGGCCAATCTGGCGTTGATCTTTTCTAATCGCTCACGCACACAGTCCCTTTGGCGTACCTTGCGTGTGCCCAACCTCACCTTGTGGGTGGTGGCTGGCCTGACACTGGGCATGCTCACTCTGTATCTGCCGGGCTTGTCGCAGGTCTTACATCTGGCTCCTTTGCCGGTGTCTTGGCTGGCGCTCGCTTTCGGCGCGGGGTTGGCCCCTGTTTTTTGGTTTGAGGGCTTGAAAACCTGGCGTCGAGGACATATCTACTCTGAGCTCGCGCAGAATCCTGCTTCTTTATGAGCCCGATAAAATGGCTTATGGCAACGAAATTACCCCAATCACCCAAGGTTCCCATTATTCAGCCTGAAAAGGATGGTGGAGGCTCGGTCGTGCTGGAGCGACGCACGCAAAAGATCAAGCCGCCGCAAATGTTCCAGGTGGTCATGCTCAATGACGATTACACGCCCATGGAGTTTGTGGTGCATGTGATTCAGGAGTTTTTTGGGAAAGACCTGGAGGCAGCGACCCAGATCATGCTCAAGATCCACCTGGACGGCAAAGGGGTTTGTGGTGTTTATTCCCGTGACGTTGCGGCAACGAAGGTTGATCGAGTGCTTGAGTCAGCGAATAAAGCGGGCCATCCGTTGAAATGCGTGAGTGAACCCGTCGATTTTTAGTGTTACAAGGATGAACTCGGCTGGTACTGTTGAGTCAAAGTGAATAGAGTTAAACAAGGCACAAGGAAAGAACATGATTGCCCAGGAATTAGAAGTTAGTTTGCACATGGCGTTTGTCGAAGCACGTCAGCAACGCCATGAGTTCATCACGGTGGAGCATTTACTGCTGGCCTTGCTGGACAACCCCAGCGCTGCCGAGGTTTTGCGTGCCTGCTCGGCCAATATTGACGATCTGCGCAAGTCGCTGTCGAATTTCATCAAGGACAACACGCCTCAGGTGGCTGGTACTGATGAAGTTGACACGCAGCCCACCTTGGGTTTTCAGCGCGTGATTCAGCGCGCCATCATGCACGTGCAGTCCACGGGCAGTGGCAAAAAAGAGGTGACCGGTGCCAATGTCCTGGTCGCCATTTTTGGCGAAAAAGACTCGCATGCGGTTTACTACTTGCACCAGCAAGGCGTGACGCGCCTTGATGTGGTCAATTTCATTGCGCACGGCATCAAGAAGACCGATGCCCCTGAGCCAAGCAAGGCCAATGAAGGCCAGGCCGAAACCGAAGAGGGGGGTACTGAAAAAAATGAAAAAGCGTCCCCGCTTGAGCAATACACCCAAAACCTGAACCAGATGGCCAAGGACGGGAAGATTGATCCCTTGATTGGACGCGAATACGAGGTTGAGCGCGTGATCCAGATCCTGTGCCGTCGCCGTAAAAACAATCCGCTGCTGGTGGGTGAGGCTGGTGTCGGCAAGACGGCCATCGCTGAAGGTCTGGCGTGGCGCATCACGCAAAAAGATGTGCCCGAAATTCTGGCCGAATCCATCGTTTATTCGCTGGACATGGGTGCGCTGCTGGCAGGCACCAAGTACCGGGGCGACTTTGAGCAGCGGCTCAAAGGGGTGATCAAATCGCTCAAAGACAAACCCAATGCCATTTTGTTCATCGACGAAATTCACACCCTGATTGGGGCCGGGGCCGCGTCAGGCGGTACGCTGGACGCATCGAACCTGCTTAAGCCTGCTCTTTCCAATGGTCAACTCAAATGCATTGGTGCAACCACGTTCACGGAATACCGGGGCATCTTTGAAAAAGACGCCGCGCTCTCACGTCGTTTCCAGAAGGTTGATGTGGTTGAGCCCACGGTGGAGCAGACGGTGGAGATTCTTAAAGGTTTGAAATCACGCTTTGAAGAACACCACAACGTCAAGTACGCTGTGGCCGCGTTGCAAGCCGCAGCTGAGCTGAGTGCCAAGTACATCAATGACCGTCATCTGCCGGACAAGGCCATTGACGTGATTGACGAGGCTGGGGCCGCACAGCGCATCTTGCCGCCCTCCAAGCGCAAGAAAACGATCACCAAGACCGAGGTCGAGGAAATCGTGGCCAAGATCGCCCGCATTCCCCCGGCCAATGTGTCTAACGATGACCGCGGCAAACTGCAAACACTTGAACGTGATTTGAAGAGTGTGGTGTTTGGCCAGGACAAGGCGGTCGATATGCTGGCTTCGGCCGTCAAGATGGCGCGCTCGGGTCTGGGCAAGGCGGACAAACCTATTGGCTCCTTCTTGTTCAGCGGCCCCACCGGTGTGGGCAAGACTGAGGCGGCCAAGCAGCTCGCCTACATCATGGGCATTGATCTGATTCGATTTGACATGTCCGAGTACATGGAGCGTCATGCGGTGAGTCGCCTGATTGGCGCGCCTCCGGGCTATGTCGGCTTTGATCAGGGTGGTTTGTTGACCGAGGCTATCACCAAGAAGCCGCACGCTGTGTTGCTTTTTGATGAAATTGAAAAAGCTCACCCGGACATATTCAATGTGTTGCTACAGGTCATGGACCACGGTACCTTGACCGACAACAACGGCCGCAAAGCCGACTTCCGCAACGTCATCATTATCATGACGACCAATGCCGGTGCGGAGACCATGAACAAGGCCACCATTGGCTTTACCAACCCGCGTCAGGCCGGTGACGAGATGGGTGACATCAAGCGCCTGTTCACTCCGGAATTTCGCAACCGCTTGGATGCAATTGTCAGCTTCAAGGCCCTGGATGAGAACATCATCTTGCGAGTGGTAGATAAATTCTTGCTCCAGCTTGAGACACAACTGACCGAGAAAAAAGTGGAGGTCACCTTCACCGACAAGTTGCGCAAGCACCTTGCCAAGAAGGGCTTTGACCCGCTTATGGGTGCACGACCCATGCAGCGCCTGATTCAAGACACGATTCGTCGTGCCTTGGCCGACGAGTTGCTGTTTGGTCGCTTGAAGGAAGGCGGGCGCCTCACTGTTGAGCTGGATGACCGCGATGAGAGCAAGACCGAGGTCTTACTGGACATCCAGCCGCTGCCCAAGAAAGAGGGTAAGGCCAAACCAGAGGAAGCAACGGCGCTGTGATTCTGTCTGGAGCAGAACCTGGCTCAGCTGGGTTCTGCCCTCAGTTAATTCAAGCCTCAGCGAAACCCGACCCGGTCCAGCATCTGCTGTATTTTGATCTGGTTCATTCCGATCACACTGACCGGAATGTTCTCTCTTTTGAAGTTGCCGCCAGACATCGCTTGCAGGGCGGGGTTGCTGATGGTGACCCCTTTGGCTATGGGCCATTCGTTGTTTCCGTTGGCAAAGTGCTCCTGGGCGGCAGGGCTTGCCAAATACTCTAAGAACTTGATGGCGTTGGCTGGATTTTTGGCATTTTTCGCCATCGCTCCGCCCGCAATGTTGACATGGGTTCCCCACGAATTCTGATTGGGAAAAACCACGCTGACCCGGTCTGCAACGGCCTTGTCTTCGGGTTTATCAGACCGCAGGATGCGGGCCATGTAATAGGTGTTGGTGACTGCAATGCCGCATTCGCCGGAGGCCACGCCTTTGATCTGATCCGTGTCACCTCCCTTGGGTGGACGAACCATATTGGCGACCAAGCCCTTGAGCCAGTCTTGCGTTTTTTCGTCACCCAGGTGCTCCAGCATGGCACTAAACAGTGACAGGTTGTAGGGATGTGAACCAGAACGAATGCAGAGTTTCCCCGCATTTTTGGGCTCACCTAGTTCTTCGTAAGTATCAACATCTTCTTTTTTGATTTTCAATTTGTCGTAAACGATGACGCGCGCTCGGGTGGAGAACCCGAACCAGGACGAGCTCCCATCCGCCGTAGGCTTGCTACGCAGTTGCTCTGGGATGCTGGTTTTCAAA
>JANXSU010000227.1 GCA_025356545.1 Comamonadaceae bacterium | reverse complement strand
TGCTGCGCATCTGACGCAGTGGATTGCAGACCTGCCACAAGGCATGGACACCCTGGTCGGCCATAACGCCATGCAGCTTTCAGGCGGGCAGCGCCAACGTCTGGCCATAGCCCGCGCACTCTACAAAGATGCGCCGATTCTCATTTTGGATGAAGCCACATCGGCGCTGGACACCGAGTCAGAGCGTGCGGTGCAAGAGGCCCTGCAAGTCCTGATGCGCAAGCGCACCACCCTGGTGATTGCGCACCGACTCTCCACCGTCCGCCATGCGGATCGGATTGTGGTGATGGATTCAGGACAAATCGTGGAGACGGGCACTCACGCGGATCTGATTCAAAATAACGGTCACTATTCAAGACTCTACCAACTCGGACTTCACACCGAACCTGAGGCCGACGTCGCTAGCGCTGCGTAGATAAGCGCCATTTTTTGCGCCGCAACTGTCCACTGGTGTAAGCGCGCAAAGCCCAGGCCCGCTTGACTCAATTGATGGTACAGCTGCGGCTCACTGATGACCCGACCCAAGGCCTGTGCAAGCACAGCCGAATCTCTTGGGTTCTCCAGTAGCAGCGCGTTTTTGCTGTCACTGAGCAGACCAGCAATACCGCAATACTTTTCACCGCTCACCACCACCGGCAAGCCATGCGCCATGGCCTCCAGCACCACCATTGCAAAGGTATCCTCCAGCGTCGGATGTGCGAGGCAATCAGCGGCTCGATAAGCTGGCCCCACATCGCCGAGTGAGCCCAAAAAAAACACCTTGCAATCTGGTAAATCAGGGCTGTAATTTTCTTGCTTGAATTGCGCTAACTGCTCGTCTTCGCCGACAACGGCCAGGTATGTCGTTGCGGACATACCGCGCATCGCCTGAAGCAGGGTGGGCAAGCCTTTGCGCTTGAAATCATTTGCCACGAAGAGTATGCAGTGCCCCTGCTCGGGGAGCCCCAGCCGCTTTCGTTGTGCCCGTTTGTCCTGATCGCTGGCCAGCCCAGGAATGGCAGCCACTCCCGGCGTCACCACCTGCATTGCAGCCACCGCAGCGGGATAGGTCTGCGCCATAACGTATTGCAAACTCTGTGAAGTCGAGACAATGCTGCGCGGGCCATCCAGCCGGTATCGCAGCTGCTCCAAACCGAGGTAAACCAACAAACGAGGGCTAGTGATAACTTTGAGCCAACGCAGAATCAGTTGCCACCTGGTTCGCCCCTGAAACAGGTTGTACTTGATGGGCAACACATGCACGGTCTGCACTTGGCCGTGCCAGGTGTTCTCATGTGAATGAACTACATCGAAGCCACGCCGCGTTGCCCGCCAGGTCAGAACCGCAAACCACAACTGATTGATCCAGCGTGGTTTCTTTAAGGGCATTGAAATGGGGTGATAGCTCACCCCAGGCCACGCATGCTCAATCTCCTGCGCAAAAACATGAATCTCATGGCTTTGCGCCAAATGCTCCACCAAGGCCATGGAATAGCGCTCGGCACCACCTCCCGTTGACCGAAACGCCCGACTCAGCACGGCTACCCGCAGTCGCCGCTTGGTAGTTGTGAGCGGCGGTATGCCGACCTTCGGCGAAGCACCTGATGAGCTATGCGTCATAGGCGTTTTTTGTCCTCATAGGACGTGGCTAATTTGACCCACAGCGCCAGCCGCGTGGTCCTGCGGGCTATCGGCACACGCGGCAACTGCATCAAGTCCTCACCCGCATGACAACGGCTGCGTGTTGTCGTGGTGACGCTGTGAAAACCTGCGTCCCGCGCCACGGCGACATGCGCTGCTGTGTACTCGCCATAGGGATAACAAAAATGTTCAACGGAAACACCCAGTCCAATCTCCAGTTCTGACTTGCACTGCGCTATTTCGTCCTGACACTCGGGCAGACTCAACTGCGTCAAATGAACGTGATGCCGGGTATGCGCCCCCACGTCCTGACCACCTTGAATCCATTGCTTGAGTTCATCCAAAGTCATCAGTGGCGACGCAGGAATACCGACCTCGCGGTCCCACACATTGGTTTGCCCCAGGCGCTGACTGACCACATAGCAAGTCGCTGAAAATCCCTGTCGCTGCAACACTGGCAAGGCATGGGTGAGGTTGTTCAGATAACCGTCATCGAAAGTGATGCCGACGACCTTGCCCTGACGCTCCCCCCGCAGATAGGGCATCAAAGCAGGCATGGACAAGCCCTGATAGCCCAGCAATCTGAGCCAGGCCATCTGACGCGCAAAGTCATCTGGCGCCACAGAGAGACTGCGGTAAGGCGTGCCTTTGGGCGGTGCCGGCGCGATCTGGTGGTAAGTCAGAATCGGTATGGGCGACACGTTATGGGAGAGGTACGTCACATTGCATCAACTTTAAAAGAGGCAGCGTTACAACAACACAATGTCGTACTGTTCTTGCCCCATGGCCGTGTCTCTTTGCAATGAAACCGGCTTTCCGATGAACTCGCTCAAACCTGCCAAATACTGACTTTCTTCGTCAAGCAATAAGTCGATTACCTGCGGAGTCGCCACCACCCGAAACTCACGTGGATTGAACTGACGCGCCTCCCGCAAAATTTCGCGAAAGATATCGTAAGCCACGCTGCGCACGGTCTTGACAATGCCTTTGCCTTGGCAACTGGGGCACGGTTCGCACAACAAATGAGCCAGCGACTCACGCGTGCGTTTGCGCGTCATCTCAACCAGGCCTAGGTGTGAAAAACCGCCCGCCATGGTTTTAACGCGGTCTTTGGCGAGCTGCTTGCGGAACTCAGCCAGCACGGCTTCTTGATGGTCTTCACGTGCCATATCGATGAAGTCCACGATGATGATGCCACCCAGGTTGCGCAGCCGCAGTTGTCGGGCAATAGCTTGGGTGGCCTCCAGGTTGGTTTTAAAAATAGTGTCATCAAAATTACGGGCGCCGACAAAGCCGCCCGTATTCACGTCCACCGTTGTCAGTGCCTCCGTCTGGTCCACGATCAGGTAGCCGCCTGATTTCAGATCAACTCGACGCCCCAGGGCCTTGGCGATTTCCTCGTCAATGCCATAGAGATCAAAGATCGGTCGCTCGCCCCTGTAGTGCTGTAACTTGCCCGCCGCCGCCGGCATGAATTCGCGCGCAAAGACTTGGAGCGCTTCAAACTGTTCAGATGAATCCACCTTAATGGTCTGAGTGGACTCGCTGGCTAGGTCGCGCAACACGCGCTGCAACAGATTCAAATCCAGATGCAGGAGCGACTTGGGCGGCAGGCGCATCGAAGCGTCTTTAATGCGCGCCCAGGTTTTGCGCAGGTAAGCAATGTCCTCTGCCAATTCAGCGTCACTTGAATCTTCACCATTGGTGCGCAAAATGAAACCCCCACCCTGCTCTCCGGTAAGTGCTTGCAGACGTTTGCGCAGGGCATCGCGCTGTTCCAACGGGATTTTCTGAGACACACCCACATGGTCATCTTGCGGCAAGAACACCAGCAGTCTTCCTGCAATGCTGATCTGCGTGGACAAGCGTGCGCCTTTGGTACCAATAGGGTCTTTGATGACTTGCACCATCAGAGATTGCCCCTCAAACACTTGCTTTTCAATCGGACTTTGAGGCTGGGTATTGCGGGCCACACTCAGCGACTCACCTTCGGAGGGGCGTTGCCAAACATCAGCCACATGCAGAAAAGCTGCCCGCTCCAGGCCAATATCAATAAAAGCCGATTGCATGCCGGGTAACACTCGGCTGACTTTGCCAAGATAGACATTACTAACCAGACCACGCTCGAAGGTGCGCTCCACATGAAGCTCTTGCACGGCCCCGTTTTCCACCACGGCTACGCGCGTTTCTTGGGGTGACCAGTTGATCAAAATATCTTCTTGCATGGCTTCTAGTCAGTTGGGGACAAAGCTAAAGGTCTATCCCGCAAAGTTATTTGTTTGAAACCAAAGTTATCCAGCAATTGTGCCGTCTCAAACAGGGGCAAACCCATGATGCCCGTGTAGCTGCCCGAGATTTTTGAAATAAAGACCGCGGCCCTACCTTGCACCGCATAGGCCCCAGCCTTGCCCAATGGCTCGCCGCTGGCCACATAGCGTTTGATCTCGCGTGGGCTCAGAGCTGCAAAGCTCACGCGTGAAATACTCAGGGCTAGCTCGCGTTTGCGCGTGCCGCCCACAGCCACGGCGGTGAGCACCCGGTGCGTATGCCCCGCCAGCTCAGCGAGCATGCGCTGGGCATCCTGCTCGTTCGCAGGTTTGCCGTAAATCTGACGGCCCAAGGCCACGGTGGTGTCTGAGCACAGGATGGGTGCAGGCGGCAAACCACGGCGCTTCAAGCGCTGCACCGCCAAGTCAAGCTTAAGCCCTGTCACGCGCTGCACGTAGGTAGCCGGTGCTTCGTTGGACAGCACAGCTTCGATACCTTCGGCGTCCTCCTGCTCATCAGGCAGCAGCAACTCGTAGCGCACGCCCAACTGCTCCAGCAACTGACGACGGCGCGGGCTTTGGGAAGCGAGATAAATGAAATCACTCACGATGGTAGGGATGATTAGCGTTAATCGACCAGGCCCGGTAGAGCTGTTCAATCAGCAGCACCCGCACCATGGCATGGGGCAGCGTCAAATCCGACAAGCGAATGCGCTCATGTGCGGCCTGCCTAAAGGCGGGATCCAGCCCATCTGGCCCGCCTATGACTAGGGCCACTTCGCCGCCCCCTAATTGCCAGCCTTTGAGCTTACCCGCCAGTGCCACCGTAGTCAGGTTGGTGCCGCGCTCGTCCAGCGCCACAATCCGCGTGCCTTTGGGAATGGCGGCTTCAATGCGCGTGCGCTCGGCGGCATAGAGTTGTTCTATCGTCTTAGAGCCGCGCGCCTCGGTCTTGACGGCTTTGAGTTCGAGTTTGAACTCTGAGGCGGGAAAGCGCTTGGCGTAATCATCCCACGCGGTTTGGGCCCAATCGGGTACACGCTGGCCGACGGCCACAATCAGCAGCCTCATGCCAAGCTCACTCAGGCCTTGCTGGCCGGGGTCTTCTTCGCCACCTTCTTGGCAGGGGCTTTGGCGGCGACCTTGGTCAATGACTTAGCGGGTGCTTTAGTTGACGTTTTAGCAACCGGCTTGCCCACCACAATCACTTTGGGTTTGCTCGTGGTTTTCTTAGCCGCCGCTTTTTTCACGGGCGCAGCCTTGGCCGCATCCTTCTTCACCTGAGCCTTGGAGGGAAAGTTCTCCAACACGCCCTTCTTGGCCGCGTTAGAGCGCTTCAGGCTGATACTGACAGGCTTGGCTTCCTTGGCGGGCGCCTTGGCCACCGCAGCGGCTACAGGTTTGTCAGCACCAAACTTCAAGCGCACAGGCTTGTCGCCCCACAAATCTTCCAAGTGGTAGTACTGGCGGATATTGGGCTGCATAACGTGCACCACGGCAGCGCCGCAATCGACAATGATCCACTCGCCGTTTTCTTCACCTTCCATGCGGGGCTTAGCGAAACCGGCCTCACGCACCGCATCACGTACGCTGGCAGCCAAGGCCTTGGTCTGGCGATTAGAGGTGCCCGAGGCAATGATGACCCGCTCAAACAGCGCCGACAGATGCTCGGTATCGAACACCTGAATATCCTGGGCCTTCACGTCCTCCAGACCATCAACGATGGCACGCTGGAGTTTTTGGATGTCTTTTTTAGCGGCAGTTTCTGTAGTCATCAAATGGTTTCAAAAAGGTGATGGTTAGCAATATAGCGTGCAACGGGCTCGGTCACCAGAGGCAAGATGTCCTGATGGTCGGCAATGCGTGCACGGATAAGTGTGGCGCTGACGGGCATGTTTGGCATTTTCAGCGGGTGAAAATGCTTGAGCATGGGGTCTGAAGACGATGAGTTTTGAGTGCCAGATGTGGCCTCTTCATTCGTCAATATAGCGCGAGCAGCTACGCAAATTATAGCAAGTTGGGGGATGGCCTCAAACTCATGCCAAGTAGAGAAGGCCCTTGCCTGGTCTTCTCCCAACACCAAAAACAACTCAGCATCAGGATATTCAGCATGCAACTCGCGCAAGGTGTGCACCGTGAAAGTCGGCCCCTCGCGCCGGATTTCACGCTCATCCACCACAACTTTAGGCAAGTCAGCAAACGCCAGTCGGGTCATCGCCAAGCGATGCTCGGCGGTGCTGAGCGTTCTGATCTTGTGCCAGGCCTGCCCCGTCGGCAGCACGCGCAACTCGTCCAGAGATAACTGTGCAATTGCCGCCTGCGCCAAGGCCTGATGCGCCAGGTGCGGCGGGTCAAAGGCACCGCCCAACACGCCCAGCCGCTGAATACCCAAGCTCAAACCCACTCCCTGCGTGGCAGAAACTGCGTGTACAACGCGGCCTCAGGCGAATCCGGTTCAGGCTGGTGCTGGTAAGACCAACTCGCCAGCGGCGGCATGGACAACAAAATGGACTCGGTACGCCCGCCCGATTGCAGACCAAAATGCGTACCCCGATCCCACACCAGGTTGAACTCCACGTAGCGTCCCCGGCGGTAGAGCTGGAAGTCGCGCTCACGCTGACTATGCGGCGTGTTCATGCGGCGCTCGATCAAGGGCAGATAAGCCCCTAAAAATGCATCACCCACCGCACTCATCATGGCAAAACCACCGTCAAAGCCCAGCTCTGAAAAGTCGTCAAAAAACACCCCACCAATACCGCGTGCCTCTTGCCGGTGCTTGAGGTAAAAATAATCATCGCACCAAGTCTTGAAGCGCGGGTATTTATCGGCACCAAACGGGGCCAGCGCGTCGCGACACTGGGTATGAAAATGCACCGCGTCTTCTTCGAAACCGTAGCAAGGCGTCAAGTCCATGCCGCCGCCAAACCAACACACCTCTTGCCCATCCGCAGCCTTGGCGGCGAGCATGCGCACGTTCATGTGCACAGTGGGTGCATAAGGGTTACGGGGATGAAACACCAAGGACACGCCCATGGCTTCAAACGGCGCACCATTCAGCTCAGGTCGGTGTTGGGTGGCCGAAGGCGGCAGCTTCGGGCCTTGGACGTGCGAGAAGCCGCAACCCGCTCGCTCCAGCACCGCCCCGCCTTCCAAAATTTGGGTTACCCCATTGCCCTGTAGCAACTCGCCTGGCGCTTTGGTCCAGACATCCGCTACAAACGCTTGACCGTCAAGCTGGGCCATGGCGTTGGTGATTCGCGTTTGCAAACCCAGCAGGTAGTTGCGCACCACTGTGGTGTGCGAGGTGTCACGCGGAGTCAGGCTCATACTTGAACTACCTCGACACGTGAATCATCAGCCCGATTCAGCAGACGAATGGGCGCCGCATTCTGAGGAATGAAGCCCTTCACACCCTCGTAGATGACGGCAATTCGGGCCATGTCGGCCACGGGGTCACCACTGAGCGTGACAAAGTCCAGCGCCACCACTTCACGCCGTGCGTAATCCAGCCGAACCAAACCCAGTGGCACATTCGACTGAACCACCGTCTGATAAAACCCGCTGCGCCAACCGGGTAACTTTTTGCGTGTGCCTTCAGGTGACACACCCAACCAGAAATAACTTCCCTGCGCGTGATGTGTCGCAAACTGATGCACGGCCTGCGCAACCACGCCCTTGGAGGCGCTGCGGTCCACGGGGACACCGCCTAACCAACGCAACCATGGGCCGAACAAGGGGATCCGAAACAGACTGTCTTTGCCCCAAAAATTCAGTTGAATACCAATCGCCCATTTAACCAACACACACACCGGAAAATCCCAGTTGCTGGTGTGCGGGTACACCACGATCATGCCCTGCAAAGCGGGCACGCCTTCAAACTTCACCTGCCAACCCAGGCGCGCCAACACCCAACGCGCCAAGGGGCTGCCGGTGAACTGCACGGGATAAGGCTTGGGAAATTCTTTGGCCACTTGCATTAGTTTTTCATGGCCCGGTGACCAATGTCCGTGCGGTACTGCATGCCTTCAAAGTGAATGCCTTTGGCAAGCTCATAAGCGCGTTGCTGCGCCTGCTTAACCGTTTCACCCAAGACCGTGACGCACAAAACACGACCGCCGCTGGTCAGCACCTGGCCGTCTTGCATGGCCGTACCGGCATGGAAAACAACGGCCTCACTGCTGTCTTTGGGCAGGCCGGTGATCACATCACCTTTGTGCGGATTCATCGGGTAGCCCGGCGCGGCGATGACCACACCCAGGGCAATGTGACGATCCCACTCCAACTCAACTTGATCCAGCTTTCCATGCGGGCCGGGTTCGGTGGCCGCCCACAGCACATCGACCAAATCGCTCTTCAAGCGCATCAAAATCGGCTGCGTCTCCGGGTCACCCATGCGGCAGTTGAACTCCAGCGTTTTGATATGGCCGTGCTCATCAATCATCAAACCGGCATACAAAAAACCGGTGTACGGGATACCGTCTTTTTCCATCCCTTTGATAGTAGGCATGATGACCTCGCGCATAGCGCGGGCGTGCACCTCGGGCGTCACCACGGGGGCTGGCGAATACGCGCCCATGCCGCCCGTGTTGGGGCCTTGGTCGCCGTCCAGCAGGCGTTTGTGGTCCTGGCTGGTGGCCAAGGCGGTAACGTTTTTACCGTCACACAGCACGATGAAGCTGGCCTCTTCACCCTGCAAAAACTCTTCAATGACGACCCTTGCGCCGCCCGTGTTGTGGCTCACGCCCAGCGTGTTGTCCAGCAACATGAAATCAATCGCTTCGTGCGCCTCGGTCAGCGACATCGCCACCACCACGCCCTTGCCTGCGGCCAAGCCATCGGCCTTGATGACGATGGGCGCGCCCATTTTGTCCACGTAGGCATGGGCCAACACCGGATCAGTGAAGGTGTCATAAGCCGCCGTGGGAATGGCGTGGCGCTGCATGAAGGCTTTGGAGAAAGCCTTGGAGCTTTCCAGCTGCGCCGCCGCTTTGGTCGGGCCAAACACGCGCAAGCCGTGAGCACGAAACTCATCCACCACGCCCGCCGCCAGTGGGGCTTCGGGGCCAACCACCGTGAGTTCGATTTTTTCAGCAATCGCCCACTCGCGCAGGGCCGTGACATCGGTGATGTTGATGTTTTTCAAGCGCTTGTCACGCGCCGTGCCACCGTTACCCGGAGCCACATACACCATCTGTACTTTAGGAGACTGGGCCAGTTTCCAGGCCAGCGCGTGTTCACGGCCGCCGCCACCAATAACAAGAATATTCATAAGGAAATATTTGCGTTGTGATAGACCGCTTGCATGTCGTCCAAGTCTTCTAGCACGTCGAGTAGTTTTTGCATTTTGATGGCGTCATCGCCTGTGAGTTCGATGGTGTTTTCAGGCCGCATGGTGACTTCAGCCACCTCGGGCTTGAGGCTTGCGGCCTCCAATGCGTTTTTCACCGCCTCAAAGTCGGCATAGGCCGTCAGCACTTCAATCGCGCCGTCGTCGTCGGTGATGACATCTTCGGCCCCCGCCTCCAGCGCCACCTCCATCACCTTATCTTCACTTGTGCCGGGGGCAAAAATGAACTGCCCAACGTGCTTGAACTGAAAGGCCACCGAGCCCTCAGTGCCCATATTGCCGCCGTTCTTGCTAAAGGCAAAACGCATCTCGGCCACGGTACGCACGCGGTTGTCGGTCATGGTGTCCACCATGATGGCCGCACCGCCAATGCCATAACCCTCATAACGAATCTCTTCGTAGTGCACGCCTTCCTGGTTGCCGGTGGCTTTGTCGATGTTGTACTTGACGCGGTCGGCCGGCATATTGGCGGCCTTGGCTTTTTCCACTGCCAAACGCAGGCGCGGGTTGGCGCTTAAGTCACCGCCACCGGCCCGGGCTGCCACGGTGATCTCGCGCACGATGCGCGTCCAGATCTTGCCCCGTTTTTCGTCCTGCCGCCCTTTGCGGTGTTGAATATTGGCCCATTTACTGTGTCCAGCCACTCAGAGTCCTTAAAAGTTTGTCCAAAGAAAGTTCGTTACGCTATGGGCTTCGATTGTACTTTTTGGGAACGACATGGCTGATTCGATACTGATAGCCCAAGCGGGCGAGACGCAATGCGAGATACGCCCCGACAAAGCCAACCGTCACGGCCTCATCACCGGCGCCACCGGGACCGGCAAAACCATCACCCTGCAAACCATGGCCGAGGGCTTCTCGCGCTTGGGCGTACCGGTCTTCATGGCCGACATCAAGGGAGACCTCACAGGCATCTCACAAGCCGGGGTTTTGGATGAAAAACTGGCCAAAATCCTTAAAGAACGTGCGCTAGCAGCTCCTGAATCCATAGCATTCCCCGTGACCCTGTGGGATGTTTTTGGCGAGCAAGGCCACCCCGTACGCGCTACGGTGAGCGATTTGGGCCCCCTGCTGCTGGGCCGCATGCTCAACCTCAACGACACGCAAGAAGGCGTGTTGCAACTCGTCTTCAAAATTGCCGACGACCAGGGCCTGCTCTTGCTGGACATGAAAGACCTGCGCGCCATGTGCCAGCACGTGGGCGAGAACGCCTCGCAGTTCACCACCAGTTACGGCAACATCAGCGCCGCCAGCATCGGTGCCATCCAGCGCGGCTTGATGCAAATTGAGACCCAAGGCGGCGACCACTTCTTTGGCGAGCCCATGTTCAACATCGCCGACTTCATGCAGACCGATAGTGATGGCCGGGGCATGGTCAATATCCTGGCTGCTGACAAGCTGATGAACTCGCCGCGCCTGTACGCCACCTTCCTGCTGTGGCTGCTCAGCGAGTTGTTTGAGACCCTGCCCGAGGTGGGCGACCTGGATCAACCCAAAATCGTATTTTTCTTTGACGAGGCCCACCTACTTTTCAATGACGCGCCCAAGGCCTTGCTGGAGCGCATTGAACTGGTCGTTCGCCTGGTGCGCAGCAAGGGCGTGGGCGTTTATTTCGTCACCCAAAATCCGCTGGACATTCCCGACACGGTGCTGGCGCAATTGGGCAACCGGGTGCAACACGCCCTGCGCGCCTTCACCCCGCGCGACCAAAAAGCCGTCAAGTCAGCGGCTGAGACCATGCGGCAAAACCCCAAGCTCGACATCGGCACTGCCATCACCGAGCTGGCCGTGGGCGAAGCCCTGGTGAGCTTTTTGGACGACAAGGGCCGTCCCGGTGTGACCGAGCGCGTTTACGTGCTGCCACCCGCCAGTCAGATCGGCCCCATCACCACTGAGCAACGCAAGGCCCTGCTGAACAATTCCATCGTGGCAGGCGTGTATGAGAAAGAACTCGACCGCGAATCGGCGTTTGAAAAATTAACGGGGCGCACCAGCACGCGCATGGGACAAGCCGACACATCCGCAAATACACCCAACGCGTCTGTAGCCAGTAATGCGCAAGAAGCCCCCGCCTCAGCGCCCTCTTCCGGCGGTGGCTTTTTTGACGGACTGGGCAGTCTGCTGGGCGGCGGCGCAAGCCACACCCGCGCCAGCGCAGGCGAACAACTCTTCAAAAGCGCAGCCAGCGCTATTGGGCGTGAGGTAGGCCGCCAGGTGATTCGGGGCGTGTTGGGCGGGATTTTTGGCGGGCGACGCTAATTTCAGCCGCCCAGCATGGGCGGGTTGCTCTGACGCAGCCGCTCATACAAGCCCGAGTGGTTCAGCAAAATATCCAGCAACCCATGTATCACGATCGGGGAGTTGAGCGCCTTGGTGCTCATGGCGTTGTGAGCGTCCAATGAGTCAATGATCGCGTTCTGCAACTCAATTTTCAAATTGGGTGAGTTGGCAAACTGCTCTTTGGAGTTGTTGGCGGCTTGCTGCTGCAAGGTCTCAGACCCCGCCACCTTGCCCAGGATCGTGCCGTTCACGTAGCGCAGCTGATCCTGTTCACTGGTTTCACTGCCAAACAGGTCGTTGAGCTTTTCAATCAAAGCGGCCATGTAGACCTTCTGCTGCTCTTGCACGCTGCCGCTAGCCTGAGGCATCACCCGCGGCATACAGTCAGCCCTGAGACGCGAGATGTTGGAAATCTCCAGCTCAAAGCTGATTTCTTTATGTAGGCTCATGGCCCGCCTTGTGGTCGTCAGATGCCGCTCAAAACCGCATCCATGGCCTCGATGATGTCATGTGATCGATTGCGGATGGATGTGACTTCTGCCTTGAGCAACCGTCTATCCAACGGAGCAGCTTCAAACGGCACCAGCATCAATGACTGGTCGCCCACGGTCATGGTTGGGCACAGTCGGCGTGGCAAATCTTTGGCGGCCAGTGAGGTAACGGCTAGCGGCACCACCATGCGCGTAGCCAGGCTGCTGAACAGGTCGATCTGCACGTCCACCACATAGGGGTAAACGTCACGCATGCGCGGGCTGGGGTTCTCATACACATCGAACTGCATCGCGGCTTACCAAACACGCATGTCATCGCACCATAAGCCATACGCTTCAAAACGCTTGTTCTGCTCAGCGATCCACGCGCCGTGGGATTGCTCGAATTGGGCTTTGCGTTGCGCCAGCGTTTCGGTTCGGGTGGCGGCCTGTAGCTCGGAAAACTGCTTGGCTGACACGATGACGGTGCCGATGCGACCGTCTTTTTCCACAAACACAGGTTCGGTTTTGGCCTGGGCGCACATGGCGCCAAAACGGTTCTTGGCTTGATGGCTATATTATTGCTGCGGCCCGGTGAAGTCTTAAGCCGCATAACGCACCCGACGATCCTGGAAGTAGGCAATGACCCGTTCAGGGGTTCTGTCGAGCATCGCCATATGCTCATTGGCCGCCTCGCGTAATTTGGCTTTGGTTCGCAC
>JANXSU010000134.1 GCA_025356545.1 Comamonadaceae bacterium | reverse complement strand
TGCTGCTGCTCGACGAGCCCACCAACCACCTGGACTTAGCCACGCGCGAGGCGCTGTCCATGGCGCTCAATGAATTTGAAGGCACTGTGATGCTGGTCAGCCACGACCGAGCGCTGTTGCGCGCTGTGTGCGACGAGTTCTGGATGGTCTCCAAAGGCGGCATCGCCCCGTTCGATGGCGACCTGGACGACTACCAGCGCTATTTGCTGGACGAGGCCAAACGCGTGCGCGAAGAGATCAAGGCCAGCACGTCCAAGGCGGCTAAATCAGCCGATAAAAATGCCGACAAAGCCAACACAGGCAAAGGCAAAAACACCTCGAACAAGTCTGCCCCCATCAGCGACCAAACCCGTGCCCTCAAGCGCGATCTGGATAAGCTCGAAGCCCGCATGGCCACCCTCAACACCGAAGGCGCTGCGCTGGAAAATCGCTTGTCTTCTCCCCTCCCCCCGCAAGAGATTGCCGAGCTGGGTCAGCGTTTGAAAACACTGAACAAGGACTTGGCACAATGCGAAGAACAGTGGCTTGAGCTGAGCAGTCAGGTGGAGGCCGCGACGGTCTGATCACGCCGCTGCCTGTCCGTTCACCCTGAGCTTGTCGAAGGGCCCCAGTGCTTCGACAAGCTCAGCATGAACGGGACAACAAATCGTCTTTCAAGGAGCACCCCATGCGCACCCAAGTCGCCATCATCGGCGCAGGCCCGTCCGGCCTGCTACTCGGCCAGTTACTCCACAAAGCGGGCATTGACGCCATCATTGTGGAACGCCAAAGCGGCGACTACGTGCTGGGCCGCATACGCGCCGGGGTGCTGGAGCAAGTGACGACGGATTTGCTCGATGAAGCGGGCGTGGGCCAGCGCATGCACCGCGAAGGCCTGGTGCACGGCGGCTTTGACATGCTGTTCAAGGGCGAGCGGCATCGCATCGACTTGCACCGCCTCACCGGCGGCAAAAATGTGATGGTCTATGGCCAGACCGAGGTCACGCACGACCTGATGGACGCGCGCCAAGCCGCAGGCCTAACCACCATTTATGAAGCCAGCCAGGTCAGCGTGCATGATTTTGAGAGCGCAAAGCCCCGTGTACGCTATGAAAAAGATGGCCAAACCCACGAGATCGAATGCGACTTCATCGCCGGTTGCGACGGCTTTCACGGCGTGTGCCGTGCCAGCGTGCCCAAGCGTGCCATCACCGAGTTTGAGAAAATTTACCCCTTTGGCTGGCTCGGCATGTTGTCCGACACGCCGCCGGTGCACCACGAGCTGATCTACGCCAACAGCACACGCGGCTTTGCCCTGTGCTCGCAGCGCAGCCACACCCGCAGCCGCTACTACCTGCAAGTGCCCATGACGGACACGGTAGAGAACTGGTCTGACGCTGCCTTTTGGGACGAGTTGCGCTTGCGGCTTGACCCGGCGGCGCGCGAGCAACTCGTCACCGGCCCCGCGCTTGAGAAAAGCATTGCCCCGCTGCGCAGCTTTGTGGCCGAGCCCATGCGCTTTGGCCAAATGTTTTTGGCCGGTGACGCCGCCCACATCGTGCCGCCCACCGGGGCCAAAGGCCTGAACCTGGCCGCCACCGACGTCAAATACCTCTCCAGCGCCTTCATCGAGCACTACCAAGACAAAAGCGATGCGGGCATCGACCACTACTCCGCCCGCTGCCTGCGCCGCATCTGGCGCGCCGAGCGCTTCTCGTGGTGGTTCACCGGCCTGATGCACAACTTCCCCGAGAACGGCCCCATCGGCCAAAAGCTGCAAGAAGCCGAGTTGGACTACATCGTCAACTCCGAAGTCGGCGCGCGATCAGTGGCGGAGAACTATGTCGGCCTGCCGCTCGACTTTGGCGAATAAAAACCAGAGTCAAATCGGCCTGTAGCGCACTAAATACATGCGTAAGCAGCTATTAAATGCATAGCAACTCTCATGTCCAATCCCAACAACCCGTCCTCACCCAAACCCCTTCGCGGTGTGCGCGTGCTCAGCCTGGCACTCAACCTGCCCGGCCCCGCCGCCCTGATGCGCTTGCGTGCCATGGGCGCCAGTTGCACCAAGGTGGAGCCACCGGCGGGCGACCCCATGGTGCACTACAGCACCCAAGCCTATGAAGCGCTGCACGTAGGCATCAAGCAACGCAAGCTCAACCTCAAAGCCGAAAAAGACCTGACCAAACTGCACCAAGCCTTGGCACGCACCGACGTGCTGCTCACCTCCTTTCGCCCCTCGGCGCTCGCCAAGCTGGGCTTGAGCTGGCCCGCCTTGCGCAAGCGCTACCCCGCACTCAGCCTGGTGAGCATCGTCGGCGCACCGGGCGCAGGCGCCGAGGTGCCGGGCCACGACCTCACCTACCTGGCCGAAGCAGGCCTGGTCACCGGCCTGGACTTACCCGCCACTCTGTTCGCCGACATGGGCGGCGCGCTCATGGCCAGCGAGGTCGTGCTGGCTGCGGTGCTGCATCAAAAATTAAAAGGCAAAGGCACGCATCAAGAAGTGGCCTTGTCAGACTCGGCCACTTGGCTCGCCCTGCCCCGCACCTGGGGCCTGACCACCCCCGGCGCTATGGTGGGTGGCGCGCATGCAGGCTATCGCGTCTATGCCTGCAAAGATGGCCGCGTAGCCGTGGCCGCGCTGGAGCCGCACTTTGCTGCGGCGCTGTGTACGGCTGCGGGCGTGGACATGGGTGTTGCTGGTGTCAGCTTGCAGACGATGCGCTCAAGCGCCACGCATAAAACCATTGCGGACTGGCTGATGACGAAGACACGCAAGGCGTTGGAAAGGCTTGCAGTGGAAAAAGACATTCCGCTGCATACGCTGCCCCGCTGAGCACCAGTTTCAGATGCTGCGATGCCCCGTACCCAAGCTAAAGTGCCAGCAGCGAATGGATTCACGCAACTGATCCGGCACAGTTTGACGTGCAAACCGGTGTGCTGGTTTTTTTGGGGTGTAAAAAGTTTTGTCTAAACGGTCAATTGACAGGAAACTGTAAGCGCTCAATTAACCACGCCCTATCGGCGGGAGGTAAATTCCGTGATGATTGTGTCCATGTAAAACAACGTGGACATATGCGATGCAGAACAACTCAGCGGTATTCAATGGATTGGTGGTTGGCCACAAGCGTGATGGGCGTTGCCGATATGACCCACAGGTCAAGCAGGAGCTGATCCGCCAGTGCATGATGCCCGGCGTGTCGGTGGCACGCATGGCAACCACCCGGTCTTTACCGCCCTTGGCATCACGCACGATGATGACGTTGTGGTCAAAGTCCACGTCCTTGACCCGCAGCCCCAACCCCTCCAGCAGCCGCAGGCCGCAGGTTATAGTGCAGGTAGCGAATTTGCTCACGCAACTGATCCAGCAGCCGGGTTGACTGAAAAACCGGCATGCTGGTCTTTCTGGAAATGTTATGACTGTTCATTTATACGGGGCATAGTGTCCAAGCCCCTTTATGCAAGCGGCTTTGCGCTGCTTTATTGTTCCGATGTTCGGGCGACTGACGCCATCGTAGGGCGACACGGTCGTGTCGCTCGATATTGAGTTAGCCCCTCAGGAGAACAACATGGACTGGGCTGCACTTTCCGCGATCGCCGGACTCTTGGCGGCGGTATTCGTTGGCTTCACCGTTGTGTACCTGGCGCTTC
>JANXSU010000082.1 GCA_025356545.1 Comamonadaceae bacterium | reverse complement strand
GGAACACAGCCACGTCCATGCCCTGCGCGCGCGCGACGCGGCGCGAACCCAGTACGGGGATGTCTTCAACGCGACAGATGATTTTCCATTCACTCATGATGTGCTCACTTATTTATAGCTGCTTACGCTAGTGTTTAAAGGGCTATAGCCCTGTTTATGTGCTAATTTTCTCGTACAAACCGGTCACGTTGTTCATCACTTGAAGGATGCGCTCGCTGGTCGTGAACACATTGGCTTGCGCCTGGATGTCGCCTGTGCCTGACTTCAAGTTTAGGCATTGATCTTCTCAAACTGACGCACATCCACGCTGGCCTTTTGCTGCTCGAACCAGGGGTCGGGCTCGCCGTCCAGCGTGAATTGCAAACGCTCCCACAGGGCTTTGCGGCCTGCCTCGTCGTCCAGCACTTTTTTCTTCACGTGGTCCAGGCCCACCCGGCCGATGTAGTGCACAGTGCGCTCCAGGTACCAGCCTTCTTCGCGGTAGAGCTGCATGAAGGCGCCGGTGTACTCCAGCACTTCTTCCGCCGTTTTGAGCTTGGTGAAGAAGTGGGCCACTTCGGTCTTGATGCCACCGTTACCGCCGACATACATCTCCCAGCCGCTGTCCACGCCGATGATGCCCACGTCCTTGATGCCGGACTCGGCGCAGTTGCGCGGACAGCCGCTCACCGCGAACTTTACCTTGTGGGGCGCGTACATGCGCCACATGGCGCGCTCCAGGTCTTTGCCCATCTGGGTGCTGTCCTGTGTGCCCATGCGGCACCACTCGGAGCCCACACAGGTCTTGACGGTGCGCAACGCCTTGGCGTAGGCGTGGCCGCTGGGCATGCCGATGTCTTTCCAGACGTTTTGCAGGTCTTCCTTCTTCACGCCCAGCAGGTCAATGCGCTGGCCGCCGGTGACTTTGACGGTGGGGATTTTGTACTTGTCCACCGCGTCTGCGATGCGACGCAGCTCACTGGCCGTGGTCTCGCCGCCCCACATGCGCGGGATGACCGAGTAGGTGCCATCCTTCTGGATGTTGGCGTGGCTGCGCTCATTGATGTAGCGGCTTTGCGGGTCATCTTTGGCTTCTTTAGGCCAAGAGCTGATCAAGTAGTAGTTGACAGCTGGGCGGCACGACGAGCAGCCGTTGGGCGTCTTCCAACCCATGAACTGGTGTACCGCGCTGATGCTGAGCAGCTTGTTGGCCACAATCGCATCGCGCACGGCCTGGTGGCCGTGGTCGGTGCAGGCGCACATGGCCTTGGTCTTGGGCGTGGCCGAATAATCCCCCCCCGCCGTGAACATCAAAATCTGCTCCACCAGACCGGTGCAGGAGCCGCAGGATGCGCTGGCCTTGGTGTGCTTGCGCACCTCGTCCAGCGTGAACAAGCCCTTCTCTTTGATGGCCTTGCAAATCGTGCCTTTGCTCACGCCGTTGCAGCCGCACACCTCGGCTTCGTCCGGCATGCTGGCGGCCTTGGTGTGGCCCTCGTGGCCGGTGTCGCCGATGCTGGACTCGCCAAACATCAGCTTGTCGCGCAGGTCGGCTACGCTGCGGCCATCGCGCAGCAACTTGAAGTACCAGCTGCCGTCCACCGTGTCACCGTACAGACAGGCGCCAACAAGCTTGTCGTCCTTGATGACCAGCTTTTTGTAAACACCACCGAAGGGGTCGGACATGATGATTTCTTCGGTGCCTTCGCCACCCTGGAACTCACCCGCGCTGAACAGGTCAATGCCGGTAACCTTGAGCTTGGTCGAGGTGAGCGAACCGGTGTAACGCCCAATACCAAACTGCGCCAGGTGATTGGCCAGAACCTTGCCCTGCTCAAACAGCGGGGCCACCAGCCCGTAGGCAATGCCCCGGTGAGCGGCGCATTCGCCCACGCTGTAGATGCGGGCATCGGTGGTGGTCTGCATGGTGTCGCTCACTACGATGCCGCGGTTGACATACAGACTCATTTTCTCGGCCAACTCGGTGTTGGGGCGAATGCCGACCGCCATCACCACCAGGTCGGCAGGCACCTCCATACCGTCTTTGAATTTGACGGCCATCACTCTCCCGTCTTTATCGGGGACGAGTTCTTGCGTTTGCGCCCCCATCAGGAACTTCATGCCGCGCTCTTCCAGCGATTTTTGCAAGAGTTGGCCTGCCACCTTGTCGAGCTGTCGCTCCATCAGCCAGGGCATGACGTGCACCACGGTAACGCTCATGCCGCGCTTCATCAGGCCGTTGGCCGCCTCAAGCCCCAACAGGCCACCGCCAATGACCACCGCGTGTTGGTACTTTGTGGCCGCCTCGATCATGGCGTTGGTGTCGGAGATGTCGCGGTAAGCCAGCACGCCCTTCAGATCTTTGCCAGGAATGGGCAAAATGAAGGGGTTGGAGCCGGTGGCCATGATGAGGCGGTCGTATTCGGCGCTGGTTTTTTCACCAGCGGCGTTCTCGGCGTGCACCACACGGCGCACGCGGTCCACCTCGGTCACTTTCCAGCCGGCGTGCAGGGTGATGTGGTTGGCGGTGTACCAGGCCCAGTCGTTGAGGATGATCTGGTCAATGGTTTGCTCACCCGCCAATACCGGCGAGAGCAAAATGCGGTTGTAGTTAGGGTGCGGCTCGGCCCCGAACACCGTGATGTCATACAACTCGGGCGCCACCTTCAACAGTTCTTCCAGCGTGCGCACCCCTGCCATGCCGTTGCCGATCATGACTAATTTTGATTTCTTCATTGCAGTTCTCCAAAGCTATTGCCAGAGATACCGCAAGCACCGTGCCAATTCGTGCTTAAGCGCGATAGGCATCAATCTTGCTGATAGATCGGCATGAGTTTTGAACTAGACATCGGTTTTACCTCCCTGGCGGGCACCAAGCCTGTTAATGAAGACTTCTGTGCCGCCATGTTGCCTGAGCCAGGGCATGAGGGCATGGGAGTGATTGCCGCTATTGCCGATGGGGTCAGCACGGGTGGCATGGGTAAAGAGGCTGCACAGACCACAGTCACCAGTTTGGTGCGTGATTACTACAGCACGCCCGAAACCTGGGACACCACCGTGGCGTTGGACCGCATCATTGCGGCGCAAAACGCTTGGTGGGCGGCAACCAACCGGCGCAATGAACCAAAGTTGGGCATGACCACGCTGACCGCACTGGTTCTGAAAGGGCATTCATATTCGCTGGCCCATGTGGGCGACTCACGCGCTTACCTGTTGCGCGAAGGCCAGGTCACGCAGATCACCTTTGACCATGTGCTGGCGCACCCGGACTTGCGCCACCAGCTTTTGCGCGCGATAGGGGCAGAAGATCGCTTGGTGGTGGACTACACCCAGGGCGACTTGCAGGTGGGCGATGTGTTTGTGCTGGTCACCGACGGTGTGCATGGCTCCATACGGCTGCGTCAACTGGCTGAGCTGGCACAAAGTGAGCACGCCCAAGCCATGAGCGAAAACCTCGTAAACGCCGCCATCAAGGCGGGTAGCGATGACAACGCCACCGCACTTGTCGTGCGCGTGCTTAGCCTGATGGATGCCACGCTGGACGACGAAAACCGCGCCGCAGTAACGCTACCCATCCCGCCACGCTTGAAAGTGGGCGACAACATTGACGGCCTGCGTGTGACGGCGCTCATTGCCGACAGCGGCATTAATTTGTTGTACCAAGTTCGTAATCCACAGACGCAAACGCTTTACGCTCTCAAAACCCTGCACCCCGCGCGTGCAGCGGATGCGCAAGAGCGCGCCATGTTGGCGCATGAGGCCTGGCTGGCGCAGTGCATGCAAACCTCGCTGGCGGCAGACCATCTGGTGCATCTGCACCAAGACTTGCCCAGTGGCAACAGCCCTTCAGCTTATTACCTGCTGTACGACTGGCACGCCGGGGAGACCTTGCAGCAGCAGCTAGACCGCCAGCATAAGTTCAGCCCGAACCAGACCGTGGTGCTGGCCACGCAAGCGCTCAAGGCGCTGGGCCGCCTGCACCGCCAAAGCGTTATTCACCGTGACATCAAACCCGCCAACCTGCACCTGGGCGAAGACAGCGTGCTGCGTCTGTTGGATCTGGGTGTGGCCCTGAGTGGGCGCGAGCCCGAGGCCCTGCGTCGCCTGCACGCGGGCACGCCCAGCTACATCAACCCTGAGCAATGGGGCTTTGCCATCAAGGCCAGCGGCGTGGACGCCAAAGGCACCGAGGAGTCACCCAACGCGCAAAGCGACCTCTTCGCGCTGGGCGTCACGCTCTACCAACTGCTGACCGACGGAAAACTGCCCTATGGCGAAGTTCTGCCCTACCAGAGTGGCCGTTACTTCCGCGACCCAACACCGCCCAGCCGCCACAACCCCGAGGTGCCTATTTGGCT
>JANXSU010000062.1 GCA_025356545.1 Comamonadaceae bacterium | reverse complement strand
TCTCGCATCGTCATGGATGACTCGCCCGCCAGCGCGCTACAGCGTACTAGCGAAGCCATCGATTTTGCGCAAAAAAATGGTGGCAATCAGGTGTGTAGCCATTTGGATTTTGTGCGCAAGGGGTACTGAATCGTGTACTGAAGCGTGTACCGCCAAGGCGCCATGAAAAAAGGGGCACTGTGTGCCCCTTTTTTAGTCTCGTTGCCTTACTGATCGAGTGGCAATGGCATTTGGCTCAGGTCACGTCGGGTTTCAACCAAAACCAGTGGGCCTTCGTTGAACGCGGCTGGGGCCGAGCGTTCGCGTGGGGCATGCACGGCTTTTGGTTCTGCGGCAATGGCAGCCTGCACGGCGGCGATTTTGTCAGCATCCGAGTTGACCCACTGTAAGCCGGAGCTTTGAGCGACTTGGTTTAGATCATCCATCGGCAACACAAAGGCCGACACGCGGGGAAGTTCGCGGGTCGATGTCTCAGGCATTGCCGCAGGCTTCACTGCTGCAGGTGCTGCCACAGGTATGAAGGCCGCCGGCATGAGGCTGGTCGTGGTCGGTTCAGCTTGGTTTGCCACGACTATGGGCAAGGTCGCAGCGGCTGGAGTTGCTTGGGCCGGGCTGGCTTGTTCAGTCAACGGTGCATCGGGTTGGGTACTGGCTGCACCATGTTCCAGATCAGCAGGTGCGTCGTTCCGTGGAGCACGCTCACCGCGGTTACGCTCTCGGCCATATCGGTCACGCGAGCGTTTTTCGCGGTTGCCGTTACCACCACCGGGGGTGGTTTCACGATCTGCTTGCTGTGCATTTTGATCAGCACTGCCTTGCGACATGTCGTTGCCTGTTGCATCGCTCGTGGCTGCTTGTGCCATGGCCGGTGCGGGCTGGTGGCTGGCTTCTTCGTTGCCTACGTCTGACTGGGGCTGGTTGTCCTGGCGCTGTGGGCGCTGAGGACGATCTTGCCGCTCTGGGCGCTCTTGACGGTTGCCACGATCAGTGCGATCACCTCGGCCACGTCCTTCGCCACCGCGAGGTGGGCGGTCTTGACGGGGTTCAGTACCCGCACCTTCAACGGCCATCTGGGCCTGGGGTGCGTTGGCTGTTTGCTGTGCATTGGCGTCAAAGTTGCCTGCGTCCATGCGCTCGGGAGCGGGGCGCTCGCCTCGGCCACCTTCACGACCGCCACGACCACCGCGTCCGCCATCCCTAGCACCTTCACGGCCACCGTCTCTACTTCCATCGCGCCCACCACGGCCACCGTCTCTGCCTCCATCGCGTCCACCACGGCCACCGCGTTCACTACGGCCACCTTCACTGCGAGAACCACCCTGGCGTTGACCGTCACGACCACCGTTGCCTCTGGCGTCACGGGGTGCATCTTTCTTGTCAGTGGCTGCATCTGTTTTCGGCGTTTCAGCAGGTGCGCTGCTGAACAGGTTTTTGATCCAACCAAAAAATCCGTTGCTGGCCGGTGCTGCCACGGCTGCTGGGGCGGGCTTGGCTTGGGCGATTTCTTTCGCTGGTGCTGCCACGGCGCGGGGTGCCGCTGCCGGTGCCGGTGCATCGGGCAGCACACCTTTGATGACGGGCGTTTGCTTGTTGGTCGGCTCTTGCGAGCGGCGCGTCACGGCGGTGGGGTCTTCTATTTCTTCGGCCAGTTTGTAGCTGGCTTCGATGTTGTCCAGACGCGGGTCGTCGTGTTTGAGGCGCTCCAGTTTGTAGTTCGGCGTTTCCAGCGACTTATTGGGCACCATCAGCACATGGATGCGTTGCTTCAACTCGATCTTGGCGATCTCGGTGCGTTTTTCATTGAGCAAGAATGAGGCCACGTCCACCGGCACTTGGCACAGCACCGAGGCCGTGTTGTCCTTCTGGGATTCTTCTTGGATGATGCGCAGGATTTGCAGCGCCGAGCTTTCCGTGTCACGGATGTGGCCCGCACCACCGCAACGCGGACAGGGAATGGAGGAGCCTTCAGACAGCGCGGGTTTCAGGCGCTGGCGGCTCATTTCCATCAAACCGAATTTGCTGATGGTGCCGAACTGCACACGGGCGCGGTCTTGGCGCAGCGCATCGCGCAGGCGGTTTTCAACTTCGCGACGGTTCTTGCTTTCCTCCATGTCAATGAAGTCAATCACGATCAGGCCACCGAGGTCGCGCAAGCGCATCTGGCGTGCCACTTCGTCAGCGGCCTCCAGGTTGGTGCGGGTGGCGGTCTCTTCGATGTCGCTGCCTTTGATGGCGCGCGCCGAGTTCACGTCCACGGAGACCAGCGCTTCGGTGTGGTCGATCACGATGGCGCCGCCCGAGGGCAGTTGCACCGTGCGGGCGTAGGCTGACTCGATCTGGTGCTCGATCTGAAAACGGCTGAACAGCGGCGCGTCGTCGCGGTAGCGCTTGACGCGGGCCGCATGCTCGGGCATGACGTGGGCCATGAACTGCTGCGCTTGTTCGTAAATGTCATCGGTGTCGATCAGAATGTCGCCGATGTCATTGTTGAAGTAGTCGCGAATCGCACGGATCACCAGGCTCGACTCTTGGTAAATCAGGAAGGCACCTTTGGCGCCATTGATCGCGCCATCGATGGCGCTCCAGAGCTTGAGCAGGTAGTTCAAGTCCCACTGCAACTCCGGCGCGCTGCGGCCAATGCCTGCGGTGCGGGCAATGATGGACATGCCTTTGGGGTATTCCAGCTGGTCCATCGCGTCTTTGAGGTCGGCACGGTCGTCGCCTTCAATGCGGCGGCTCACGCCACCGCCACGCGGGTTGTTGGGCATGAGCACCACGTAGCGACCCGCCAGCGAGACGAAGGTAGTCAGGGCTGCGCCCTTGTTGCCGCGCTCTTCTTTTTCAACCTGAACCAGCAGCTCCTGGCCTTCGCGGATGGCGTCTTGAATGCGGGCATTGCCTGCAGAGACGCCTTGTTGGAAGTACTGCTTGGAGATTTCTTTGAACGGCAAAAAACCGTGACGGTCTTCACCGTAATCGACGAAGCAGGCTTCGAGCGAGGGCTCAACGCGTGTGACGATGGCCTTGTAGATATTGCCCTTGCGCTGCTCGCGCCCTTCAATCTCAATTTCATAGTCGAGCAGTTTTTGCCCGTCAACAATCGCCAAGCGGCGTTCTTCGGTCTGGGTAGCGTTAATCAGCATCCGTTTCATGGATATTTCTCTTTTCAATTCAACAGTTCACCTGCCCATATGGGGCAAACGATGCCGAAACTGACGCTTTGAAACGAAAGGAATTGCCGGAGAACCGCAGACTCAAACAGTGAGCTGTGGTGTAGGCGCGTGGATGGGGGCGAGGGGATGCGTTTGTGGAGTGGCGGCCAATCTGGCAGCTCTTTGCGTCTGGGGTGCAGACACTGTGGGCCGATCAAAACTACCCATGAGCGCGGTCGTGCGCCTCAGGCAGTTGAAAATCAGACTCATCAACACAATCATTTCGCTTTGATCCGCCTGCCAGCGCTTTGCTGCCAGGCTTGGGTATTCCGTATCGGTGTTTCAATGCGTCGGTTGGGCCGGGTCTTGTGCAGGCCACTGCAAGCTCTGGCTTGCGGTTTGCGTGCGGCACGATCCGGTGACATCGACCTTCTAACGGGGCTGGTGGAAGCGGGTGAACTAAACTCCATCCGAATCAACCACTTACAGCACGACGTTAGTGAAACACATTATAGAGGGCAAACCAACACCCCAAATCCCCCAGGTTAAATCGCTTGAGGTCGATGAGGAGTCGGCAGGGCAGCGCTTGGACAACTTCCTGATGCGTCACCTCAAAGGCGTCCCCAAGACCCATGTTTATCGCATCATCCGCAGCGGTGAGGTGCGGGTGAACAAGGGCCGGGCCAGTGCCGATACACGGATTCATACCGGCGACGTGGTGCGTTTGCCGCCCGTGCGCTTGTCGGAGCGGGTGGCGGAAAAAGCCCAGGCCATGGCCGAGGGCGCAGTGAGCCTTGGAGCGAAAGGTGGCCCGGCGCGCGAATTTCCGATTCTTTTTGAAGATGAAGCCATGCTGGCGATTGACAAGCCTGCGGGCGTGGCCGTGCATGGCGGTTCGGGCGTGAGTTTTGGCGTAATTGAGCAGCTACGCATGGCGCGCCCTGAAGCGAAATTTCTGGAGTTGGTGCACCGGTTGGACCGGGATACCAGCGGCGTGTTGCTGCTGGCCAAAAAACGCAGCGCCCTAAAAGCGCTGCAAGATCAGTTTCGTGAACGGGAGACGGGCAAGACCTATCTGGCGCTGGTTGTGGGCCAATGGCCGACCAACAAAAAGGTGCTGGACAAGCCCCTGCACAAATACCTGCTGCCCGATGGCGAGCGGCGTGTGAAGGTGGTGGCGCGCGATGACCCGGATGGGATGAAGTCGGTGACTTTGGTGAAGGTGCGTGAGCAGCTTGCCGTTCGCCCTGAGCTTGTTGAAGGGTTGAACGGGGCTTCTAGGAGTGCAGCTGGACTGGTGTACTTTTCTCTGCTCGAGGTCACCATCAAAACGGGCCGTACCCACCAGATTCGTGTACATCTGGCGTCTGAAGGCTTCCCGATTGCAGGTGACGACAAATACGGCAATTTTGAAGTGAACAAAGCTTTGCAAAAAGCGAGCTCCAAAACGCCGATCAATGGCGCTGCGCTCAAACGTATGTTTCTGCATGCCTGGCGCTTGCAGTTCAGTCACCCTGTGAGCGATGAGCGAATCGAATTGCTGGCACCATTACCCCCTGAACTTGAACAATTTTTGGCCCATGTCGCTCCCTAGTATTTCAAATCATCCCCTTTCGGCAGGTCAGAAGAGCGCACGCACTCGTCAATTTGACCTGCTTGCCTTCGATTGGGACGGCACCTTGTTCGACTCCACCGCCATCATCACGCGCAGTATTCAGATGGCGGTACGCGACGTGGGTGGCACGGTGCCCAGCGATAAAGAGGCTGTTTATGTGATCGGCATGGCGTTGACGCAGGCGCTTGCCCATGCTGCTCCTGATGTGCCACCCGAGAAGTACCCTGAGCTAGGAGCCCGCTACCGTCACCACTACACGGCACGTCAGAACGACCTCAGTCTGTTTGCCGGCGTGATCGAGATGCTGACGGAACTGAAATCACGCAACCATTGGCTTGCGGTGGCCACTGGGAAAAGCCGCCAAGGTTTGAATTCGGTGCTGCACGGTGTGGAGCTTCAAGGGGTGTTTGACGGCTCACGCACAGCAGATGAGACGGCGGGCAAGCCGCACCCGTTGATGTTGCAGGAGTTGATGGCCGAGTTTGACGTGCCTGCCGATCGGGTGTTGATGATTGGCGACACCACGCATGATTTGCAGATGGCGCTGAACGCGGGTTGCCCCAGCGTGGGTGTGAGCTACGGTGCCCATGAGCACGAGGCCTTTCATGACTTGGCACCGCGCTTTGTGGCGCATTCGGTACGTGAATTGCATGACTGGCTGGTTAACCATGGCTGAACAGGCGCTTGCGCTGTGCGCTTCAATCGACTTGAAGGACGGCGAGCTGGCCGTGCCCTTTGATGTGGTGTACCAGGGGCAGACATGCCGCGCCTTTGCCATCCGTTTTGAGGGGCAAGTCCACGCCTACTTGAATCGCTGTGCCCATGTGGCTATGGAGATGGATTACCAGCCGAATCGTTTTTTTGACAGCACGGGTCGCTGGCTGATTTGCGCCACCCATGGGGCCATGTACCAGCCTGAAACTGGCGTTTGCCGTGGCGGGCCATGTCGAGGAAATTTGGTGAAAATTGACCTTGCTGAGTGGGATGGCGTGGTGCACTGGCATACTGCCTACAACCTGAAACCCCTTGATTTTTGATTTAACCCATTCCAATAGTTCTGAATCCTTGGGGAAATAAATATGCCTGAAACCATTGAAAATACTGCACAAGAAGCTACAAAATCAGTAGCAAAAGACGAGACTCCCCAGAGTCTTGGTTGGGAGCGCAGCGTGCTAGAGCGCTTGGCCTTTTCGGCCTTGGAAGAGCAGCGCACGGCACGGCGCTGGAAGTTAATTGGCCGAGTGATTTGGTTGATAATTTTTCTTTTGCTGGCCTGGTTTGGTTTTGGTTTGGGTGATTCGAACAAAAAAGTTCATTCAGCCCACACGGCATTAGTTGAAATCAAGGGTGAAATTGCCTCCGGTAGTGATGCCGGTGCTGATCCCGTGGTGACTGCCATGCGCAGCGCGTTTGAAGATGAGGGCGCCAAGGCTGTGGTCTTGCTGATCAACTCCCCCGGCGGCAGCCCGGTTCAGGCCGGCATCATCAACGACGAGATCAAGCGGCTCAAGGCCAAGCATAACAAGCCGGTTTATGCCGTGGTGGAGGAGTCTTGTGCCTCGGCGGCCTACTATATTGCTGTGGCCGCAGACAAAATTTTTGTGGATAAAGCCAGCATTGTGGGCAGCATCGGTGTGTTGATGGATGGCTTTGGGTTCACCGGTCTGATGGACAAGCTCGGCGTGGAGCGGCGGCTCATGACGGCGGGTGAGAACAAGGGCTTTTTGGACCCGTTCAGCCCGCAATCTGACAAACACCGTGCCTTTGCCCAAGCCATGTTGAACCAGATTCACCAGCAGTTCATCGATGTGGTCAAAGCTGGACGTGGCACGCGTCTGAAGGAAACTCCCGAGATGTTCAGTGGCTTGTTTTGGAGCGGTCAGCAAGCCATCGAGTTGGGTCTGGCTGATCAGTTGGGTAACTTGGACTATGTGGCGCGTGAAGTCGTCAAAGCCGAAGACATTGTGGACTACACCCGGCATGAAAATGTGGCTGAACGTTTGTTCAAGCGTTTTGGTACGGCTATGGGTGAGGGGGCAGTGCATGCCCTCAAGAACGTTCCGACTTTGCGCTAAAGAGCGCCAACGCCCAAGGCAAAAACGGCAGGCGTGTCGTTGAGAACCGTCTGGGTTTGCTGTTTCCAGCGCTTGACGCTACTGCTGAGGGTTGTGGCGCTGGACAAAGTCAAGCCGCTGCTCACTGCCAGCCGGGTGTTGGGCTGTAGGGTCTGCAATAGCGCTTGCAGCAAGGCGGTGTTGCGGTAGGGCGTCTCGATAAAGAGTTGGGTCTGCCCAGTTTTGAGTGCCACTGACTCCAGTGCCTTGATGCGCTGCACGCGCAAAGAGGCGTCAGTTGGCAGGTAGCCCACAAAAGCAAAATTTTGACCCGATAAGCCGCTGGCGGCCAAGGCCAGCAACAAAGAGACGGGGCCGACCAGTGGCACGACTTCCATACCCAATTCATGCGCAGCGCGCACGACGGATGAGCCAGGATCCGCCACGGCGGGCATGCCAGCCTCGCTCAGCAGACCGATGTCATGTCCGGCTAAGGCGGGGGCGAGCAGCGGGCGAGCATCAAAACTACCCGAGTGGTCTCCTTTTTTGTGAACTTCACGCGGTAGCTCCTGAATTTTTTGTGACTGAATGGTGCAGGCCAAGGGTTGGATTTCTCCCACACGCTTGAGGTAGGCGCGCGCGCTTTTGGCGTTCTCACACACCCAGTGCTCCAGCCGGGCGGCTACCGCCAGCGTGCCCATGGGCAGCACGTCTTGCAAAGGCGTTTGGGTGGCGCAGCCGAAGTCCAGCGGCGCGGGGACTAAAAACAGACGACCGAGTGTTGGTGCAGGGGATGCAGACATCAGAACATCTCTTGGGGTGACAGCAGGTCAAGACCTGCAGCGCGCAACAAGCGGCAAGTGCGGATCAGGGGCAGACCGATCAACGCGGTGGGGTCGTCACTCTCGATGGATTCGAGCAGGGCGATGCCCAGTCCCTCGCTTTTGGCGCTGCCCGCGCAGTCGTAAGGCGTCTCGGCACGCAGGTAGGCTTCAATTTGCGCGTCGCTTAGATCGAGAAATTTGACCCTCACAGCAGCCAGATCGACCTCGACAAAGCTGCTATCCCGACACACCACGGCGACAGCCGTTTGAAAGACTACGAGTTTGCCACGCATCAAGCGCAATTGGGCTACGGCGTGTTCATGGTCGCCGGGTTTGCCCAGGGGTTGACCGTCAAGGTCGGCCACTTGGTCGGAGCCAATCACCACGGCGCTGGGGAATTTCTCGGCCACCGCATGGGCCTTGGCCAGTGCCAATCGGCAGGCCAGGTCGCGCGGACTCTCGTTTGTAAGCGGCGTTTCGTCAAGCTCGGGCGAGGCGATCTCAAACGGCAGGCGCAGGCGGGTGAGCAATTCGCGCCGGTAGGCTGAAGTGGAGCCCAAGATCAATTTGCGGGGGGATGTATGAAGCATGCGGTGATTCTCTTACACTGAACACATGTCACAAGCGTTTATTGCCCCTCTTCTCGATATCAAGGCCTTTGCCAAGGCCGCTTCCACTTTGTCTGGGCGTGATGCGCTCGAAAAGTTTGAGCGACTGCGGGAGGAATCCCAAGCGCTGGGAGCTGATCAGTGGGTCGATTGGAGCGCGCATGGCGAATGGCGTGAAGATTTGAGTGGACACGAGACGATGTGGTTGCACTTGAGTGCCAGTGTCACTTTGTCGCAGATTTGCCAGCGCTGCCTGGGCCCGGCTGAAATCCCTGTGAAGGTTGAGCGCTCTTTCCGATTTGTGGCGACCGAGGAGCTGGCTGAGGCGCAAGATGACGAATCCGAAGAGGACGTGCTGGTTGAGAGTCGGGAGTTCGACCTCAAGGCCTTGATCGAGGACGAGTTGTTGATGGCCATGCCGTTGGTTGCCCGTCACAACGTGTGCCCGACGGAGGTGAAGTTGGTCGTGGAAGATCCGGATTTCGAGGCGCAATCCGGACAGAAACAACATCCTTTTGCCGTGCTCGCCAAGCTTCAGGGTGGAAAATCAGGCACTTAGGCTATAATTTGAGGCTTCGCGCGCACCCAACTCGCGCAGCCCGCCCAATTACGTATAACCCTTGTCCTGCGGCGTTCGCAGTACAAACAGACCAGGAGCCGATCATGGCCGTTCAGCAAAATAAAAAATCACCGTCAAAGCGCGGTATGCATCGCTCACACAATGCCCTGAATGTTCCGGGTATTGCCGTGGAGCCCACCAC
>JANXSU010000040.1 GCA_025356545.1 Comamonadaceae bacterium | reverse complement strand
CTCCGGGTCCGATTCACTATTAAATTGATAGCTGCTTATGCCCGTCTTTTCTACAATACAGGCACTTGCGCCTTGCAAGATGGCCGCAGGAACATGGGCTCTGGCGTCACTGGAAGCACCGGGCCAAGCGATGAAACCGTCACCCGTGTGCACTTGGCGACTGTCGGTCTTGAGCGTGCCGGTGACGTGGGCACGCAGCCACTGCGCGGCTTGCTCGGAGTTGTGGAGTTCTTGCATCAGAAACTCTCTTCTACGGCTTGAGCCACGATTTGCGGCTTGACCGCCATATCGGGTTGAATACCCAACAAACGCAGAGTCTGCTGCACGGTCTGGCTGAACACGGGCGCGGCCACATCGCCACCGAAGTATTTGCCGCCCGAGGGCTCGTCAATCATCACGGCGACCACAATACGCGGCTGCTCAATGGGCGCGATGCCGACGAAGAAGCCCCGGTATTTTTTGTCGGCGTAGCCGCGCCCCTCTTGTTTGTGAGCCGTGCCGGTTTTGCCGCCAACCGAGTAGCCCATCGTTTGCGCTCTAGGGGCCGTTCCACCAGGGCCAGTCACCAGATGCAGCATGTTTCGTACCGCCGTGGCGTTGCGCGCCTGCATGACGCGCACACCGACCACCGCATCCTGGCTGGCTTTGAGCAGGGTGACGGGCACCAGTTCACCATCACGGGCGAATACGCTGTAAGCATGTGCAAGCTGGAACAGGCTGGAGGACAAACCGTAGCCATAGCTCATGGTCGCTTGCTCAATCGGGCGCCAAGTTTTGTAAGCGCGCAGACGGCCACTCACCGCACCGGGGAAAGGCAGCTGTGGCTTCTGTCCAAAGCCAACCTGGCTGTACATCTCCCACATCTCGCGCGGCTGCATTTGCATGGCCATCTTGACCGTACCCACGTTGCTGGATTTTTGAATGATCTCGTTGACAGTCAGCACACCATGCGGATGGGCGTCGCTGATGGTGGAGCCACCGATAGTGATGCGACCAGGGGCGGTCTGGATCATCGTGGTGGGGGTGACCATGCCTTTTTCCAATGCCAGGGCGGCGATGAAGGGCTTCATGGTGGAGCCGGGCTCAAAGGTGTCAGTCAGTGCGCGGTTGCGCAGCTGCGCGCCGCTCAGGTTTTGCCGCTTGGCGGGAGAGTAGCTGGGGTAGTTAGCCAGGGCCAGCACTTCACCGCTCAAAGCGTCCAGCACCACCACGCTACCGGCCTTGGCCTTGTGCTCCAACACCGCGTCACGCAACTGCTGGTAGGCGAAGAACTGCACCTTGCTGTCAATGCTGAGTTGCAGGTCGCGCCCATCGACCGGGGGAACCTCTTCGCCCACCGCTTCGACCACATTACCCAAGCGATCTTTAATGACCCGGCGCGAACCCGCGTGGCCAGCCAGGTTTTTGTTGAACGTGAGCTCAATGCCCTCCTGGCCGTTGTTCTCCACATTCGTAAAGCCCACCACGTGGGCGGCAGCTTCGCCCTCGGGATATTGGCGCTTATATTCTTTACGTTGGTAAACACCCCGGATTCCCAAAGCAGCAATTTCTTTCGCCACCGATTCGTCCACCTGACGCTTGAGCCAGACAAAGGTTTTATCCTCGTCTTCTATCTTTTTGTTTAATTCGACCAAGGGCATTTCCAGCAACTGCGCCAGACGCTTGATCTCGGATGGCTTACGCTCCATATCCTCGGGGATGGCCCATAGGCTAGTGGCGGGAACACTGGACGCCAGGATCAAGCCATTGCGGTCCAGAATGCGACCTCGGTTAGCGGGGAGTTCCAATGTGCGGACAAAACGCACTTCGCCCTGCCGCTGGAAGAAGTCATTGGACAGCACTTGGATGTAGGCCGCGCGTGCGGCCAACGCACCAAACGCCAGCGCGATGGCCAATACAATCAGCTTACTCCGCCACAATGGCGTCGGACTAACCAGCAAGGGACTAGAGGTGTAGAGAATGCTGCGACTGCTCATGGGGCTCCCCCCGCTGGCGCGCCCTGGCTCACGTAGTGCGTGATGGCAGGGGTGGCTACACGCATCTGCAACTGATCGCGGGCCAGCCGCTCAACCCGCAGTGGCGTCGCTTGCGCGCGCTTTTCAACCTGTAGGCGTTCACTCTCTAACTCCAGCTTACGACCCTGCGTTTTGACCTGATCAATTTCAGTAAACAGGCGACGGGATTCATACTGCACTTGCACCAAGTACAGCGCACTAACCAGCACCGATAAAAGCAGCACTACATTGAGCCTGGTCATGCTGCCGTCCTCAACGCCACGCGCATGATGGCGCTGCGCGAACGTGGATTGGCGGCGACTTCTGCCGCCGAGGGCTTGATGCGGTCTAGCGGACTCAGCTTCATGGCCTTGGGGGGCGCAAACGGTGTGCGGCGGTCGTACACCTCACGCGAGTGCTTGGCGATGAATTGCTTGACGATGCGGTCCTCGAGCGAGTGAAAGCTGATGACCACCAAGCGCCCTCCGACCTGCAACACATCCAGGCTGGCTTCTAGCGCGTGTTGCAGCTCTTCAAGCTCGGCGTTGATGAAAATCCGAAAAGCCTGAAATGTGCGCGTTGCAGGGTTCTGGCCCGACTCGCGGGTTTTGACCGTGTCAGCCACGAGCTCGGCCAGTTCGGTGGTGGTTGAAAGAGGGCCCCGTGCTTGTCGGCGAGCAACAATCGCCTTTGCAATGGCCCCAGCAAACCGTTCTTCGCCATAGTCACGTATCACCTCCTTGATTTGATCGACCTCTGCCGTCTCCAGCCACTGCGCCACGCTCTGCCCACGCGTGGTGTCCATGCGCATGTCCAGCGGGCCTTCAAACCTGAAACTGAAACCCCGACCGGGTGTGTCGATCTGCGGCGAGCTCACGCCCAAGTCCATCAGTACACCCGTCGCGCAGGCGTCAGGCAACTCGCCCAGATGGCGAAAGCCTTCGTGCCGAATAGAAAAACGCGGGTCAGTAATTTGCGCCGCCTGGGCAATCGCCTCGGGGTCTTTGTCAAAAGCAATCAGCCGCCCCTGGGGCGACAGCCGAGACAAGATCAGACCCGAGTGACCACCGCGCCCGTAAGTCGCATCAACATACGTGCCGTCTGCGGTCGGCGCATTACCTGAGTGAGCGTCGTCGGCCCGGAATAAGGCATCGACGGCTTCGCTCAACAGGACGGTGGTGTGTGGCCATGAAGGGGTTTGCACCGCTGGCCTCAGAAGGAAAAGTCCTTGAAGACCTCGGGCATTTCACCCGTCATGGCCTGGGCCTCCTGGGCATCGTAGCGGGACTTGTCCCACAGCTCAAAGTGCTGCCCCATACCCAGCAGCATGGTGTCGCGGGTGATGCCCGCTGCCTCACGCAACTCGGGTGATACCAGAACACGGCCAGTAGCGTCCATCTCCACGTCCATGGCGTTACCCAAAAAAATGCGCTTCCACCACTGGGCCGACATAGGCAAAGCGGCGATGCGCTCGCGGAACTTTTCCCACTCTGGGCGTGGGAAAACCATGAGGCAGCCATGCGGGTGCTTGGTGATGGTGAGCTGACCTGCTGCGGTGGCTAAGAGGACGTCACGGTGCCGGGTCGGCACAGACAGCCGCCCCTTGGCATCCAGATTCAGTGACGAAGCCCCTTGAAACACGACAGCACACCCCTGTGAAATTGAAATGCAGTCAAGGGAAAAGTAACGGCACTTTTCACCACTTAATTGCACTTAATTGCACTGTACCAGCAAATCAAAGGTCGGCAAACTAAAAAATAGAAGAATTTTCAATGAAATCAAAGACTTAGAACTAATCTCTCATGCATTAAAAGTATGAAAATCGTTCTAAATTAAGCACTTAGCGATGGGTTTGAATGTGATGCCTGAAGGTCGCACCAACAAAAAGAAATGCCTCAAAATGCAATGCTCTTCAGTACACAGTCAAGAAGCTCCTCCACCCACCGTCAGGCAAAAGCATTGACCCAGTTCAGGTGTTACGCGGCACCACGCGAGCAAATTCAGTAATGCCGATCACATGGAAGAAGGCAGCCACGATACGGTTTACATTACGAAACTGCACTATGCAACCACTGGCCCGTTGCCCTGCAACCCAATTGAGAATACTGCCCGCCGCAGAAAAATCAACACGAATCAAGTTATCACAAGAAATCACCATTTGCGAGGCGCCTTCCCCCATGGCTGTCTCTAATTGAGCCAATGCCTCTGCAGCATCGTTCAAGACCTCTCCGCTCAGTGCCACCATGGCGACCCCAATGACTGAGTCCTCCTCAAGAAATGAGCTGTGCACGATGGAGTCTTTCCAAGGCTCCTTACCTTCCATGTAATGCGAGCTAGAGCTCGCACTTGGATCTGCGTCAGTGCCCTCTAACTTACAAATGCACAAGGATTTTTGCCAGGACGGGGGGGACACCTCAAAAGTAACGCAAAAGTCCAGTGCAATCGTCTCAAAATCGTCATGCAACCCCATCACGCGCAAAGCATCCATGTGCATTTGCCAAGCGGCAGGTGCTAGCGTCGTTTCCCCCAGGGTGGTGAGAGACTTCAAAGCCTGCCGTAAACCCTCTGCGCCCCTAAAACCCAAGGTTACCGGTGTAACGCACCAGTGCGAAAACAATGCCCCTAGTTCGGGCACGACCGCAGGCTCGATAGAAACCAAAGCCCCCCAATCCAGCAACCATGGAGCTGGTTTACTTTTTAAAACCAACTGCAATGCAGTCAGGCTAGCTACGGTCAAAACATCAGGTGCCGTCCAATGCGCAACAGCCGTTGATGCAGCAACGTGAGGCACATTACCTATGAAACTTGACCCAGCAGCACCACGTTTAAGTAACTCAGGCGTAGAAAACCAAGCCGGGGCCGAGCGCCCAAAACGACTGGCGAATTCAATCGCACTTTCATCGAACCGAGCTTGCTGCCCGGTGGCCCGGTACAAGTCAAATAAAGCGGCAATCCAAATTTCGGCGCGTTCGGACGTCAAATCGCCAGGTTTCAAAGCCGCCAAAAGTGCGTCTTCAGCCCCCACACTGTCACCATTGGCAAAACGGATTGACGCTTCTTCGAGCTCAGGTTCTGAGGCAATATCCACTTCAACATTTTCAAAAATGTTGGAAACTGAAAAACCAGGGCCCAAGCCCCCCATGTCGGTCGCTGGACTATTAGCCTTACCCCATTGCGGAGGAGGCTCAATAATGCCGGCGGGTGTTTTGGGCTTAGGGGATGCTGAGGCCGGGGTTAATGGCGCATGAGCGGTAGCAGCAGCCTGTTTGTAGGCCGACTCGGGCCGAGGCATATTTATGGGTATGGATGGCGATAAGACTTTACTGCCCTTCAAATCAAGGCTTTGCGACTGCGAAAGTCGTGGATTTGCAACCTGACCCGAAGCTGGCATTGAGGGAGAGCCCACGGGCGGACTCGTGTGAACGTCTTGTAAGCGGGGTGGAGGCGCTACAGGTCGCGCTTCAGATCCCGCATCAGTACCCTTGCCCCGCCACCATTGGTTAGACATCTGGGCCTCGATCGCATCAATCTTCCTAACCGTCATTGCCCGGTCGTCGGAGTTGGAGGGCAAACTGCTCTGAAAATCGGAGGGGCGACCCGTTCTGGCAACGCTTTCGGCTGGCTCCGTTCTGCGCAGTTTTCGCAGAACATCAAATTCGCGTTTGCGCACAAAATCATTTTGTTTTTTGCGCACAATCATGGCTTTTAGCACTTCTTTGCTGTAGCCCGCGTTCAACTCAGATTCCTTGACCTCAATCTCCTCCCAAGCCTTAGTCGGATTAGCGACAAACCGGGCAACTTTTGAGAACAAACCGGGGTTGGAATCGTCTTTGGCCATGTTTCTCTATTAACAGACGGGTAAATTCTGAAATGTTAGAGGTTAGCGCTTGTTATCCTGATCATCAATCCCCAAACATCTTTTGTTTGAGCTCACGGCGCTGCTGCGCCTCTAGCGACAAGGTTGCGGTGGGTCGTGCAAGCAAACGGCCTACACCAATGGGCTCACCCGTTTCATCGCAATAGCCGTACTCACCAGCATCAATTTGTGTGATGGACTGCTCGATTTTCTTGAGCAACTTACGCTCGCGGTCGCGAGTGCGCAACTCCAGCGCATGCTCTTCTTCGATGGTGGCACGGTCCGCCGGATCGGGCACAACCACGGTGTCTTCTCGCAGGTGCTCCGTCGTTTCTCCCGCATTGGCCAGCATGTCTTTTTTGAGCAACTGCAACCTGTGACGAAAGGCGGCAACTTGTTTGTCGTTCATGTACTCGCTGTCGGGCATGGCCATCAGCTCAGCGTCAGTCAGTTGGTCTGCGGATTTTGTTTTCCAGTTATTGGCCAACTTGGGATCTTTTTTGATACTTGAAGGCAGGGGAGGAACAATCAGGGTCACGGGCACGGATTGGGAATAACTGGCTTTGGCAGCGGTGGAGGCCACCGATTGCGCCATGGAAGGAACGGTCAACTGGGCTAAACGCGAGGACACCCGGGGTTTTACCGGTGGCACAACAGCCGATGGTAAAACTTTAGGAGCAGGCATTGGGGACACGGCTGAGACAATGGCAGATGGTATGGTTTTCAGAGGAGTTGCGGGTTTGATCGAAGCCTTGGCAGTCGGCTTGGCAGTCGGCTTGGCAATGGCTTGAATCGTTGGTTTTACGGATGGGGCCAATGGTTTAGCGGCCTTTGGCGTCTGTTGACTAGCGGCGGCCACTTTCTTGGCGACTGGTTTTGCAACAGCTTGTGATTTGGAAGCAGGTCGGGCTTTAACTGATGCTTTGAGAGGCGCTTTGACTGGCGGTTTAACTTTGACAGTTGACTTGCTTTTTACGATGGTCTTAGCAACAGGCTTGACGATAGCTTTATTTTGAGCTGCGGGTTTGGCTTTAACGCTTGACTTAGCAACAGACTTCACCACTGGCTTTTTACTGACAATAGGCTTGGACGACTTCACCACGGCCTTACCTACGGCTGGCTTGGTAGCCGCCTTGCTGGCGGGCTTGGCCTTGGTCTTGGCCGCTACGGTTTTGGCTTTGGTGGACACGGGTGTCTTTCCTGTTGTGATCGTCAAATCTTGTCTTTTCGCAGGGTATAGGCAGACGCCCATACCACAACACGTACAGTTATAACTTCATTACATGACTGGGAATTGCGGGGGTCATAGTTTTTCTCCCGGCGCGCGAGTGTACCGGTTTTACACCAGGCTTTGTTCCAGACCCTGCAAGAAGATGTCTTTGGGCAAGTCCAGGCCGATGAACACCATCTTGCTGGTGCGCATCTCATCCGCGCCCCAGGCCGGACCCAAATCGCTGCCCATGAGTTGGTGCACGCCCTGAAAAATCACCTTGCGCTCGGTGCCTTTCATGTTTAACACACCCTTGTAGCGCAACATGCGTGGGCCATAGATATTGACGATGGCCCCCAAAAAGTCCTCCAGCTTGGCCGGATCAAAGGCGCGGTCTGAGCGAAAGACAAAACTTTTCACATCGTCGTCATGGTGATGGTGGTGGCCATGAGCGTGCTGGTGCGAGGGGTGGTCGCAGTGTTCGCCATGCTCGTGTTCATTGGCGTGCTCATGTGCATGATCGTGGTCGTGCCCTGCCTCCTCTTCTTTGAGGAAGTCCGGGTCAATCTCCAGCTTGGTGTTGAGGTTGAAGCCGCGCAGGTCAAACACCTCGCTCAAAGCCACCTCGCCAAAATGCACCGCTTTTTGCGGCGCGCGCGGGTTCATGTGCTTGAGGCGATGCATCAGCGCGGCGGTTTCCTCAGCCGTCACCAGATCGGTCTTGCTGATGAAGATCTGATCCGCAAAGCCCACCTGACGGCGCGCCTCTTGGCGGTCGTTCAACTGCTGAGCGGCGTGCTTGGCATCCACCAGGGTGAGTATGGAGTCGAGCAAAAAGCTCTCGGCGATTTCATCGTCCATGAAGAAGGTTTGCGCCACGGGGCCGGGGTCGGCAAGGCCAGTAGTCTCTATCACCACGCGCTCAAAGTCGAGCTCGCCCTTGCGCTTCTTCTCAGCCAGATCCCGCAGTGTGGTGCGCAGGTCTTCGCGAATGGTGCAACAGATGCAGCCATTGCTCATCTGGATGATCTGCTCGTTGGTGTCAGACACCAAAATGTCGTTGTCGATGTTTTCCTCACCGAACTCGTTCTCAATCACGGCAATCTTCTGGCCATGCGCTTCTTGCAGTACGCGCTTGAGCAAGGTGGTTTTGCCGGAGCCAAGAAAGCCGGTCAGGATGGTGGTGGGGATCAGGCTCATGGGATGTGGGACTCGCTTAAACAGGAAAGAGGGGGGAGTTTAGCGGGGATCACGCCCGCCGCATCACCACCAAGCCCTTCAGGTACTCGCCCTCGGGGAAGTTGATGGTCATGGGGTGGTCGGGCGCGCCGCCCATGCGCTCGGTGATGAAACCGTCCACGCCCGCGTCAATACCGGCGGAGGCGACGATTTTGTGGAACAGGTCGGCACTGATGCCGCCTGAGCAGGAGTAGGTGAAAAGCACGCCGCCGGGGGCCAAGAGCTTGAAGGCCAGGCGATTGATGTCCTTATAGGCGCGGGCGGCGCGCTCGGCATGGGCGGCGGTGGGCGCGAACTTCGGCGGGTCCAATACGATGGCATCAAACGTGCGTCCCTGCTCGATAAATTGGCGCAGCGAGGCGTTGACATCGGCGTCCATGAAACTCGCGCGTGAGGCCTCAAAGCCATTGAGCGCCACATTGGCAGCCGCGCGCGCCAGCGCCGGGCCGGAGGAATCGATCGAGGTCACGTGCCCCGCACCGACGGCAAACCCGGCCGCGCGCATGCCAGTGAGCGCCGCCACCGTGAAGCCCCCGGTGTAGCAATAGCAATTGAGCACGCGTTCAAAATTCAAGCGCTGCGCATAGTCGGCAAACCTCTTGCGGCTGTCGCGTTGATCCAGATAAAAGCCGGTCTTGTGGCCCTCTTCAATGCTGAGGCCGAGTTGCCAGTCGTGTTCGCGCAAGGCCAATTCAACCTTACCCTCACCACGCAGCCAACCTTTGGCCTCAGGCAGACCCTCCAGGCCACGTGAGCTAGCGTCGGAGCGCTCATAGAGCTGAGTCAAACCGGTCTGCGCCAAAAGCGCATCGGCCAGCACGTCTTTCCAGCGCTCGGCTCCACTGGAGAGAAACTGCGCCACCAGTGTGTCGCCGTAGCGGTCAACGATCAATCCAGGCAGGCCGTCAGATTCGCCGTGGATCAACCTCAAGCCGTCACTTTTTATATCAAATCGCTCTCTAGCCTTTATAGAGCTTGCACAAGCAGCTATTAAAAAAGTAGCGTCTATATGCTGAGATTCATCAAAACTCCAAGCCCGCGCCCGAATTTTGGAAGCTGGGCTGAAAGCGGCCCAGGCCAGGAATGCGCCTTCGTGCGACTCCACTCGCACCGTCTCGCCCGCATCGGCTCCGCCCCGCGCGATGGCGGATTCAAAAATCCAGGGATGGCGGCGCAAGAGCGAGCGCTCTTTGCCTTCTTTTAGGCGAATGGTTTTCATGAGGGGGAATTGTCGGCTTTTTCCGAGGACTGCCTGGGCTGTGGCGGGATAAATTCAATGTACTGCGTCGTTCAAGAACAAAAATCGGAGACCAACATGCAGACAGACATCAACCCATCCTCCTCCGGGCGGGGTAGCGCCTTTGAAATAGACACGCTGCTCGCCATCTCAAGAGACTGCTTGCGCCCTGCGCCGATGTCGGCCACATCCCTCGCTCTTGCTGATCATCTGAGCGTGACCGAACTCAAGCAGGTCAGGCGTTTTAACCAGAGCGAGAAAGTGACTTTGGAGACTGAGATGTCCACCCTACTGGGGGCCTTGGTCAAAGCCCAGCAGTCTTACTTGATCCTGGCCTTGGCCCATATCGACGCAGAACAACGCATCTGGGAAGACTTCGAAGCGGCATGGTCCCAACACCTGATACAAATGTCCGATGCCGTGCAGCTTTCACTTCAGCGCGGCCCCTTGAGCCGCGCACGGGGGTGAGCGGCATCATAGGTTTTAGCCAGATGCTGAAAATCCAGCCGCGTGTACACCTGAGTGGTGCTGATGTTGGCGTGCCCCAGCAACTCCTGCACCGCGCGCAGGTCGCTGCTGGACTGCAACACATGGCTGGCAAATGAATGGCGCAGCATGTGCGGATGCACCGGCGTGGCCAGCCCGGCTTGCAGACTACGGCGCTTAAGGCGTTGCCAGACGGACTGAGCCGTCAAGCGCGTGCCGTAACGGCCAATGAACAGTGCTGGAGCGGCATCGTTTTGCCCCACCCCTGAAACCGTCAGCACCTGCGCCCGCAGTGCCAGCCAACGCTGAAGAGCACTCAAGGCCTCGCGCCCCACAGGCACGGTGCGTCGCTTACCCCCTTTGCCCAACACATGCACTTCGGCAGCCTGCAAGTCCACCCATCCCTGTGCGCTGGCACTGGCCACGGTGTCCAGCCCGGTCAACTCTGAGACGCGCAAACCGCTGCCGTAGAGCAGCTCCACCATCGCCGCGTCCCGCGCCTCCAGCCAGGGGTCGGTACTGTCTGAATGAAATGCAGCCAACTGCACCGCCTCATCCACCCCCAGTGCCTTGGGCAAAGGGCGCGCGACCTTGGGCGCTCGCACGTCTTGCACCGGGTTGCTGGCAATGAGCCCCTCGCACCCCAACCAGGCATACAACCCACGCCAGCCCGAGAGAATCAGGGCAATGCCGCGCCCACTGCGCCCGGCGCTGTGCATCTGCGCCACCCAGCGGCGAATGTGGGTGTTTTGCACCTGGAGGAGTTCGACCCCGGCCTGCGCGGCGAAGTGCTGAAGCTTTTGCAAGTCCAGCGCATAGAGCTCAACGGTGCGCTGCGCCAAGCGTTTTTCAACGCGGACGTGCTCCAAATACCGCTCAGTTATGGCCCCCACGCTTGCCACTTCGTGTGCTGCGCTGCCCCCCATGGGAGCTAATTCCCCTTGGGGCGGCCCGGCGGGGAATTGCGCGTGGCTCACAGGCTTACCTCAGCCGGGACAGCGTCGCGCTGGCCATTTCGGCAATGCGTTGCAGGAAATCCGTGCCCATGGTGCTGTTGAAGCGCTGGGCATCGGGTGAGGCCAACACCAGCAGGCCGAAAGCACAGGGCGCACCCGTGGCATCCAGGCCACGCAGAGGCAACAAGGCCACCGAAACAGCTTGTTCCGGTTGCGCCAACCAACTGACGGCTTCAAAACCCGAGTTCACACCACAAAAGGGCTCATGCAGCGAGCTGGCAAACACGCGTGTGTCATCGCTCACCCCCTGGGCAAACCCGGCGCTGGCAAACGCAGCCGCCACATCCCATACCCGAATGGCGACTTGGGGCACCGAAAACTGGCTCACAATGGTGTTGGCAATTTGCTCAGGCAAAGTGAGTGCCTCATGCGCGAGGAACAAATCCCGAGCCCAGCGCAACAGCTTGTCCGACAGGCCCAGGTTGTCATTGCCATGACGAATCATCTCCATGATGCGCCCTTCCAACAGGCGAATTTTGTCGCGCAGCATCTCCGCTTGACGCTCTTGCAGACTCACGGTGCGACGGCTGTGCGGACTGGTCAGGTGGATGGCAGCTAACAGTTCGGCGTGGCGCTCGAAAAACTCGGGGTAGTTGCCTAAGTAGTTGGCAATGTCGTCTTCGGTCATGGGATTCAGGTGGGTGTTGCTCATAGTCATATCCGTTCAGGTAAATCGATTTCGCCGTCAAAAACGGCTTGCGCCGGGCCGGTCATCAACACAGCGGCTGGCGTGTCGCCGCTGTGGCCGGCCCACTCAATCGTCAGCAGGCCGCCGCGCGTTTGCACGTCCACCCGCGCGTCCAGCAGGCCCAAGCGAATACCTGCCACCACGGCGGCACACGCCCCCGTGCCGCAGGCCAGCGTCTCCCCCGCGCCGCGTTCATACACCCGCAGGCGGATGTGGCTGCGGTCCAGCACTTGCATGAAACCTGCGTTCACGCGGCGCGTAAAGCGCGGGTGCTGCTCGATGATGGGGCCAAGTTCGGCCACCGGCGCCGTATCCACATCGTCCACCAGCAGCACGGCGTGGGGGTTACCCATCGACAGAGTTGCTATAAAAACAGGAGCTGCTTGTGGACTGTTTTTGTGCTCTAGCGGCCATAAACACCATGAACCTTGCGCTTGCGGGGTCAACCCGGTCGCGTCAAACGGAATGCGGGACAAATCAAAAATAGGCGCGCCCATGTCCACCGTCACACGGCCATCAGGGTTGAGGCGCAGCTCGATCACGCCGCTCAAAGTCTGCACGCGAATGGTGTTTTGGGTGGTGAGGCCACGGTCGCGCACATAGCGGGCAAAACAGCGTGCGCCATTGCCGCATTGCTCTACCTCGCCACCATCGGCGTTGTGGATCAGGTACTCAAAGTCGACCCCACTATCAACGGCATTGGCTGGGCTGGGCCGCACCGTCAAAATCTGGTCCGCGCCCACGCCAAAGTGGCGGTCTGCCAGGTAGCGGTATTGCGCGGTGCTCAGACCCAAACGCCCACGGGTTTCGTCGAGCACCACAAAGTCGTTGCCCGCGCCCTGCATCTTGGTAAATCGGATTCGCATGGCGTGAAATTATCCGCTTATATTCGGTTCTTCTTCGTTATTCAGAAAGCCCCCCATGCGCATCCCCGACTGGACCCCCGCCCTCAAACATCAACCGCAAGAGCTGGTAGACGCCATCCTGGCGCGCCGAGGCGGCACCTTCATCAACCTGGACAAAGCCCTGCTGTGGAGCGAGCCGCTGGCACGCGGGTGGAACGTGTACCTCAAGGCCGTGCGATCTGAGCTACCCACCAGCCCCATGCTGCGCGAGCTGGGCATCTGCACCGTGGCCCTGCTGACCGGCGCAAGCTACGAGTACAAGCACCACGCGCCCGACTTTCTGAAAGCTGGCGGCACGCAAGCCCAGTTGGATGCCCTCAACACCTTTGCCAAGGCCGACCCGCGCGGCATCCCCTCTGACCCATCGCTAGGCCCGATCGAGACGCTGGTGATCCGCTACGCCGCGCAAATGACGCTGGACGTGAAAGTCAGCGACGAAGTATTTGACGCCCTGCGCGCGCACTTCGACACCACACAAATCGTCGAACTCACCAGCGCGATTGCCACCTACAACATGGTGGCTCGGTTTTTGGTGGCGCTGGGCGTGTCGCCCGAAGCGTCATAGACCAAGCAAGCCCTCCCCACCCCGCGAAGCCCATCATGAAAATCATCGACATCCTCGAATCCACGCGCTTCATCAAGTCCGACATCCGCAACGCCTACATCGACTTCTCCAAGATGACGCTCAGCCTGGTGGCCGTCGTCACCGACGTGGTGCGTGATGGCAAGCCAGTCATCGGCTACGGCTTCAACTCCAACGGCCGTTACGGCCAGGGCCAGTTGATCCGCGAGCGTTTCCGCCCCCGCGTGCTGGAAGCCGCACCCGCCTCGCTGCTGGACGACGCAGGCAACAACCTCGACCCCCACAAAATCTGGGGCTGCATGATGAACAACGAAAAACCCGGCGGCCACGGCGAGCGCTCGGTGGCCGTGGGCACGCTGGACATGGCCGTGTGGGACGCCACCGCAAAAATAGCCGGCCTGCCCCTGCACGAACTGCTGGCGCAGCGCTACGGCACAGGCACGGCCAACCCCAAAGTCTTCGTCTATGCCGCAGGCGGCTACTACCAGCCGACCAAGGGCCTGCAAGGCCTGCGCGATGAGATGCTCAGCTACCTGGGGCGCGGCTACTCGGTGGTGAAGATGAAAATCGGCGGTGCCACCCTGGGCGAAGACTGCGAGCGCATTGAAGCTGTGCTCAAGCTCTTGCAGCCCGGCCAGCAACTCGCGGTGGATGCCAATGGCCGCTTCGACTTGCCCACGGCCATCGCCTACGGCAAAGCCATGGCCCAGTACCCACTGTTCTGGTACGAAGAAGCGGGTGACCCGCTGGACTATGAGCTGCAAGCCCATCTGGGCGAGAGCTACGCCGGGCCCCTGGCCACAGGGGAGAATTTATTCTCCATGCAAGATGCACGCAATCTCATCCGCTACGGCGGCATGCGCAAAGACCGCGACTACCTGCAGTTTGACTGCGCCTTGAGCTACGGCCTGGTCGAGTACCTGCGCACGCTGGACATGCTCAAGGAGTACGGCTGGTCGCCATCACGCTGCATCCCCCACGGCGGCCATCAAATGTCCTTGGCCATTGCGGCAGGCTTGGGGTTGGGCGGCAACGAGTCTTACCCTGATTTGTTCCAACCCTATGGCGGCTTTCCTGATGGCGTGAAGGTGGTGGACGGTTACGTCACCCTGCCCGCACTGCCGGGAATTGGGTTTGAGGGGAAGGCGGATTTGTATGGGGAGATGAAGGGCTTGGCGGGGTGAATTTTTTTAGAATCGTCCATATAACCTAAGCACGTATGGGTTAAAATTTCCTATGCCCAATGTCTTACCGCCCCTCAAGGGTTGGCGCGTGGTGGTTTTTCCAAACGCCCACCGCATGTGCATGTATTGGGTGTGCAGGAACATGCCAGATTTGAGTTGCTGTGTGACCTTGGGCAAGTGCAGTTGATGAGCAGCAGCGGATTTAACTTGGCCCAGCTCAAGCTGATATCGGCCTATCTTCAAGCGCACATTGCGAAACTTTGCACCGCATGGGGAAGCATTCATGACCACGCCTAAACGCCATACCAACTTGATTGATGAAGTCAACTTTGCCAAGGCCACCGAGCAAGGGCGCAGGCTGCTGGCGCGCGGCCCGCTGGCCACAGCGGCCCGTTATGAGGCGGGACGCATCCACGTCGAGCTGAACAATGGCTGCGCCTTCGAATTCCCCGTCGAACAGGCGCAGGGCTTGGTTGGAGCCAAGGTGGCTGACTTGAGAACGATCCAAATTCAGGCTTCTGGCCTGGGCTTGCACTGGCCCAAACTGGACGCAGATTTGTATGTGCCCAGCCTTGTTAAAGGCGTGTTGGGCACCAAGCAATGGATGGCCGAGATCGGCGCAGCGGGTGGACGAACCACCAGCGCTGTGAAGGCAGCCGCATCGCGGGAAAACGGCAAACGGGGCGGCAGGCCAAGGAAGTCGGACGACTTGCAGGCGGCGTAGCTGGTCGGCAACGAGTCCTACCCTGATTTGTTCCAACCCTATGGTGGGTTTCCTTATGGCGTGAAGGTGGTGGACGGCTACGTGACCTTGCCTGCGTTGCCGGGGATTGGGTTTGAGGGGAAGGCGGATTTGTATGGGGAGATGAGGGGGTTGGCGAGGTAGAAGGCGAGCCGACGTCCAGGCACATGGCTACGAGCTGCAAGGCGTCATGGGCATTGGCGAGAAGCGCATGTGCGGCCTATGGACTTCACCGGGCACCCCATGAAGGGCTATGTGTTTGTAGCCTCTACGGGCCAGGCCGAAGACGCCGACTTGCGCCGCTGGGCCGCGTTGGGCTGCGCGTTCGTCAGCGCGCTGCCACCCAAGCGATCCAAGCAGCCCAAGAAATAAACACGCTCAATCCGGCTTGATGCCGTTGTCCCGCACCACTTTGGCCCAGATGTCCATCTGGCGCTCGATGAAGACGCGCGCGGCCTCGGGTGTACCGCCCACCACGTCAATGCCTTGGGCATCAAGCTTCTTGGCAATGTCGGGCTGCTTCAGGATTTTGTTCAGCGCTTCGTTCATACGCTTGACGATCTCGGGAGGGGTTTTGGCCGGGGCTAGCAGGGCCCACCAAGCGGGGGCATCAAAGCCGGGATAGCCGCTCTCGGCCAGGGTGGGCACGTTGGGCAGATCAGGGCTGCGCTTGGGCGTGGTAACGGCCAGGGGGCGCATGCGGCCGCTGTCGATGTGCGGCTTGGTCACAAACACCGAGCCGATAGACAAGGGAACATGCCCGGCCACGGCGTCGTTCATCAACGGGCCGCCGCCTTTGTAGGGCACATGCGTCCAGTCGATGTTGCCATTTTTACCCAGCAAGGTCATGGCGACGTGGCCCAGGCTGCCTGAGCCGATGGAGCCGTAGCTCACATTCTTCTTCGCCTTGGCCGCGGCAACCACATCGGCGAATGTTTTGTACTCGCTACCCGAGAAAGTGGCCAACACCATGGGCGATGTGCCCACCAGCACCAGCGGCGTGAGGTCTTTTTTAGAGTCAAAAGGCAGGTTGGGGATGAGCGAGGGGTTCACGCCGTGGGTGTCAAACACCACGGCAAAGGTGTAGCCGTCCGCCGGGGCTGCTGCCACAAAGGAAGCACCGATGGAGCCGGACGCGCCGCCTTTGTTTTCCACAATCACATTCGCACCCAGTTCTTGCGCCAGGGGCACGGACACAATGCGCGCCACTTGATCGACCGACCCCCCAGGCGGGAACACGGCCACGAGCTTGATGGGTTGACGCGTGGGCCAGGCCTGCGCCGCCACGTTGGCGGACGCGAGCAGCGCTGTGGCACCGAGGATGGTCAACAACGAAAGAGGATGCCAATAAGGACGAATTTGAAGGCGCGTTTTCATGCGGGAATCTCCGTGATGTAATCGCCCAATGGTAAGAGAAAATCAACTCATTGCGCCACTGGCGTCACCGGATCAACCCCGCGTTGAAGCCGACCCGCAGCCCTGGCAGCACGCCCAGCCCGTGGCGCTCACCCGTAACGTGATGCGCCTGACCGCGCCCAACCCCGGCATGATGACCGGCCCCGGCACCAACAGCTATGTGGTGGGCGACGCGGACAGCGGCTATATCGTGATCGACCCCGGCCCGAACGAGCCCGAGCACATCGCGCGGCTGCACCAGGCCACGGGGGGCGACATCCGCATGATCGTCTGCACCCATTCGCACTCAGACCACTCGCCCGGCGCGCTGCCTTTGCAAGCGCTGTGCGCACAAAAGCTTGAGTCATCCGATCGGACTGAGCTTGTCGAAGCCCACCCTTCGACAAGCTCAGGGCGAACGGTAATGCCACCCATTTTGGGCCTCGCTTCAGCCCCCACGGCGCGACCAGGCAGCCACTTTTTGCCCGACCGCGTGCTACAAAATAAAGAGCGGCTTACGCTAGTAAATAAAGAGTTTCAGGCCGATTCAACCCATACTTTAGAGGTTCTCCACACCCCAGGGCATGCTGCCAACCACCTGTGCCTGGTGTTGGTGGAGGACGGCCTGCTGTTCTCGGGCGATCACGTCTTGAACGGTAGCACCACCGTGGTGGACCCACCCGACGGCGACATGACGGACTACCTGAACTCACTCGACCTCTTAAGTGCCGCCTGCTTAGAACATGACATCGACTTCATCCTGCCCGCCCACGGCTATGTGATCCGCCAAGCCTCGCACGCCATTGCGCACTTGAAAGCGCACCGCTTGAAGCGTGAGGCCAAAGTCCTCAAAGCCATGCAAGCCAAGCCCGGTGGCACCATGGACGACTGGGTGGCGCTGGCCTACGACGATGTGCCCGAGCGCGTCTGGCCGCTGGCCAAGCGCTCCATGCTGGCGCATGTGCAGCGACTACAGAAAATGGAGTGAGTAAGGCATCGGCACACGGGAAAGCCTCAAGTTGTGTCGCCTGTGGTCGATAGGTTGAATGTACCTCTCAACTCGAACAGGAGACCGCCATGAAACACACTCGCACTCTGATTGCCAGCCTGATGCTGGCAGTGCCACTCACCTCCACCTTGGCGCAAGCCGATGTCCCCAGAACGGTGATTGCCGGGCAAGATCTGGACAATGGATTGGGAAGCTTGCCGCCGTATCGCGAATGGCATCGCCACGCGCAACTCAAGCGTCTGGTGATTCCTGATGTCCACGCATTAACCGGTGAAAAAATTGACAGCGGGCTGGGCGATCTGCCGCCCTATGCACGGTGGGGCCACTATCCTGAGCTGCGACGTTTCGCAGCACCTACAGTGGCCGGTATTTAGTACACCATCACGCTCCCATCACCCGCCGCGCCCCATAGCTGGCGGCGTCCACAAAAGCCACCAGCACCATCATGGCCAGCAGCACGCTGCTGGTCTGTGACATTTGGAACAAGCCCATGTGAAAGGCCAGCATTTGGCCCAAACCACCCGCACCCACCACGCCCAGCACGGCGGCAGCGCGGATGTTGTTCTCCCAGCGGTACAGGGTATAACTGAGCAACTGCGGCAGCACGCTGGGCAGGGTGGCGTACCAAAACACTTGGGCCTCGCTCACGCCGCGTGTGCGCAGCGCGAAGCCGGGGCCAGCGGGAGCATTTTCCAGCGCCTCGGCAAACAAGCGACCCAACACACCTGCTGTATGCAGGGCCAGCGCCAGTGTGCCCGCCAGTGGCCCCAGCCCGGCGCTGATGAGCAGCAGGGCCGCCCACACCAGCTCGGGGATGCTGCGCAGGGCGTTAAGAGCCAAGCGAGTGATGCCACGCCAGCGTGCGGCGTCATCGGCGTGGGTCTTGGCGGCAGGCAGGGCCAAGGCTAGGCCAAGCACGGCGGCGATCAGCGTGCCTAGCGCCGACATGGCCAGCGTCTCCAGGGTGGCCCAGCCCAGCTTGACCAAGAAGCGCGCGTTGATGTCAGGCACCAGCAACTCGCCTACAAACTTGCCCATCTTGCTGAAGGCATCGACGCTGAAGAACTGCGCCCACTTGAGGTCAAGCGACCAAAAACTCAGGCCCGTCAAAACGATGAGGCCGACGACGAACCAACACGCCTTACAGCGCGCATCCCAGAGGGGCGGCGGCAATTTCGAATTCATCCCAGCCCCTTGCGCAACCAGGCGCTCACGGTATCGGCCAGCGCCACCAGCGCCATGAAGACGATGAGCATGGTGGCTACCTCTGAGCCGTTGAACATCTTCATCGACGCGTCCATGAGTTGCCCCAAGCCGCCCGCGCCGACAAAGCCCAGCACGGCGGAGGAGCGAATGGCGCATTCCCAGCGGTACACGGTGTAGCTGGTCAGCTCGGCCGCGTTTTGCGGCAGCAGGCCGAACAGAAAAGCTTGCAGGCGCCCACTGCCGTTGCGCATCAGGCTGTGCGTGGCGTGCGCCTCACCGCTCTCCAAAATCTCGGCATAGACCTTGCCCAGCATGCCCGCGTACGTGAGCGCAATGGCGATCACGCCAGCGGTTGGCCCCAAGCCCACCACGCGCACAAAAACCAGCGCCCAGATCAGCTCGGGCACGCTGCGCAGCACGATCATCAGCCAGCGTAAACCGGTACGCAAAACAGCAGGCCCAGTGGCCATGCGCCCGGTGAGGGCGGAGAGCGACAGCACGCGCACCGACAGCAGCGCCAGGGGGATGGCCAGCAGCAGCGCCAGCGCAATACCGGCGGTGGCCATGGCCACGGTGCGCCAGGTCTCGCGCGCCACCATCAGCAAAAAGTCGGGTTCGACCTTGGGCGGGAAGAAGTCGCCGAGAAAGTGCAGTGTGGGTTTGAGGCTGGCCTCGTCAAGCATCGTCCAAGGCTTGAACTCGGTCAGCACCAGTAGCGGCCACAGCAGCAGCGCGCTGGCGATGAGCCAAAAGACTCGGGTGCGCCAGGCGGGGTCTTGCCGTGCAAGGCGAATCGAAGAACCGTCCATCATCAACGGCAGTGCATCACCACAGGCTGGGGATTCGTTGCCTTTGAAACAGGCGAATCGTCAACCGGTGCCGGCCCACTCAACTCGTCCATGTGCTGCGCATACAGGGCATGCAAATGCGCTTGAGTGACCTGGGCGGCGGGCAAGTCAAACACCAGTTCGCCATAGCGCAAACCCACAATGCGGGGGAAATGTTGCAAGGCCATCTCGACATGGTGCAGAGACACCACCAGCGTCGCACCACGTTCACGTGCCACACGGGTGAGGCACTCTATGGCCTGTACGCTGCGCGTGGGGTCAAGGGCGGACAAGGGTTCGTCAATTAAAAACAGACGTGCATCACTGACCAGCAAACGCGCCAAGCCCACGCGCTGGCGCTCTCCGCCTGAGAGGCGATCCACCCGATCGAACAGCTTGTCGCTCAAATCAAAATGCGCCAGCGCAGCGTCGGCGCGGGGAATGTCACTGGGGTAGAACAGGCTGCGCAGGCTTTGCCACAAACTCATCTGCGGCAAGCGCCCTGCCAACACCGCCGTCACCACGCGCTGACGCGGCGGCAGCGGGGGCATTTGCGGGGCCAGAAACAATTGACCACGCAGTTGCTGCAAGGCCGTGCGGGGGAGCGCCCAAGGGTCTTGCCCGTTGAGTTGCAAGCCGCCTTGTGAGGGGCGCAGCGCGCAGGCCAGCAGGTGCAGCAGCGTGGTCTTGCCCGCGCCTGAGGGGCCGATCACCGCCACCTGCTCGCCTGCGGCAATAGCCAGTGACATGCCGCGCAGGGAGGGGGGTGCGCTGGGTGCGGCGGCGGGGTGACAGGCCGAGGCCGTTTTGAGATCAATTTTCACATGTAAATCAGGCTGTAGCCCAATGAATATATCCACAAGAAGCTATCAAATAAATAGCAGTCACTTTCACTTCAACAAATCTGCACTCCGCGCCGCCGCCTCAATGCCTTTGTAGTTCTCGGCCTTGGTCGGCACAAAACGGGTGGCGCGTTGCAGGTCGAGGATTTCTTTGCCCTCGGGGGTGGCTTTGTTCAAATCCAGGAAGGCTTTGGTGATTTTTTCTTTCAACGCGGCAGGCATGTCAGCGTGCACGGTCCAGTTGTAGTCAAAGTAGGCGGGGGTGGTGTAGATCACGCGCACCTTGGTGGTGTCCACTTTTTTGTCGGCCACAAATTTTTCCCACACCGAGATGTTGAGCGCACCGGCGTCCACCTTGCCCGCAGCCACGGCGGCAATGGTGGCGTCATGCGCGCCGCTGTAGGCCACGCGTTTGAGGTCTTTGTCGGGGTCGATCTTGGCGTCCAGCAAGAAGCTGCGCGGCATCAGGTGGCCGCTGGTGCTCGACGCACTGCCAAAGCTCAGGGTCTTGCCCTTGAGGTCGGCCAGGGTTTTGATGGCGGGGTCGGTGGTGATGAAGACTGAGCGAAATTTTTCATCTTCTTCACGTTGCACCAGGGGCACGGCCTTGCCGCCGGAGCGCACATTGGCCTGCACGAAGGTAAAGCCGCCAAACCAGGCCATGTCAATCTGCTTGTTGGCCAGCGCCTCTACCGAGGCGGCGTAATCGCTCACCGGGGTGTACTCGACCTTCATGCCCAGACGTGCCTCCAGGTACTTAACCAGCGGCCCCGCCTTGCGCGCCAGCTCAGTGGGCGACTCATCGGGGATGGCGGTGATTTTGAAAACTTGCTGTGAGAAGCTGGCGGTGGCGGTGCAGATCAGGGCCAGCAGCAGGCCGGTTTTCAGGGTGAGACGACGCATTGGAAAGTTCCTTGAGGAATGATGTGATGGATGATTAGACCAAAGTATTCACGCGCTTGTTTTCTTTGAATGGATCAACGAATTAAGCGATTAAATACAAGTGAGCATTGTTACGATCTGCGCAACCCATTCACATTCAATAAAAATATAAAAATTTGTATGATATTCTTATAAAGTCAATTGAATTTCGAGCCACATCACTCACTGATTTGAGGGATTTCCCTCGAACGGCGATCCGAGAGGCAAGTTTTCAACTGGACAAAATTCAACACGGCCTGGCACCTGAGGATGCAAAACCAATGCCCACGATTGGGTCTGTCGTCACCAAACTTAGGCTATGGGATGAGGCGGGCACGTTTCGCGTGGTGTATGTTGCCAAGTTCGGTGATGCCGTCTACGTGTTGCATTGCTTTCAGAAGAAGACGCCTCAGACCGCGAAAAAAGACATTGATTTAGCCACTCAACGCTACAAAGCATTGCGCGAGGAGATAGCACCATGACAGACAAAACACGATTCACCAGCGTTTGGGATGCGATTGAAGACACACCCCAAGAAGCTGCCAGCATGAAGGCGCGCTCTGCCTTGATGTTGGCCTTGAGCGCGGCCATTCAAGAGCGTGGCTTGAGCCAAGCGCAAGCCGCTGAGATTTTCGGCGTAACGCAGCCGCGTATCTCGGATCTGGTGCGCGGCAAGATCAACCTCTTCTCTCTGGACACACTGATGGACATGGCTGCCACGGCAGGCATGTCCCCAATGGTCAAGGTCACCAAGCTCAAAGTGCCTGCACTCAAGCGCTTGACACAACGCAGATTGGCCGCAGCATGAACCAAGACAGCGTGCGCCTAGCCAAACGCCTGGCCGAGCAAGTGCCCTGCTCGCGCCGGGAGGCCGAGCAGTACATCGAGGGTGGCTGGGTGCGGGTGGATGGCCGATTGGTGGAAGAGCCGCAGCACCGGGTGCTGAACGAAAGAATCGAGCTCGACCCCAAGGCCAATTTGATGGCGTTGACCGACGCAACCCTGGTGCTCAACAAGCCGCCTGGGGTTGATGCGGGCATGAGTCAGGTGCAAAGTCAACGCCCTGGTGCGCGCACAGCCCTTGGGCTCATCACGGCGGCATCGCACATGAAGAACGACCCCATGTCGCAAAAGCTGCTCAAGCGCCACCTGCTGCGCCTGACCTGCCCGGTACCGCTAGAGACGGGGGCCAGCGGGCTGCTGGTGTTCACGCAAGACTGGCGAGTGGCGCGCAAGCTCACCGAAGACGCGGCCCAGATGGAGCACGAGGTCATCGTCGAAGTGATGAGTGAGATTGACGACGACACTCTGCGGCGGCTCAACCACAAGCTGGGTTCACGCGGTGACACCTTGCCCGCCTTCAAGGTCAGCATCAACAGCAGCGGTGATGGCAAAAGCAAGCTGCGCTTCGCCATCAAAGGCAGCCACCCCGGCCTGATCGCCTGGGTGTGCGAGCGCGCCGGGGTGCAAATCCTGGGTATGAAGCGCATTCGCCTGGGGCGCGTGGCGCTGAGCACCTTGGCTGTGGGGCAGTGGCGGTTTTTGGAAGAGGGCGAGCGCTTCTGAGACGGTGTGGGACAGCCACGGGCCGACCTGATTCAGAGATAACTCAATAGTGTGAAGCTCGCCGATAAGCCGGATTCTGTGCATAGTGGTTTCCCCCTATGTGACCGCCATTACTCTGGGCTGTGGGTCACCCCAACAGCTCGATGCTACCTACCCGCCAGCTCTCCCTGCGGAGCCACAAGTCAAAGCAACTCGGCGAACCGCGCCACTCTGGACTGGCCTACTTGGTATTGCTGCGCGTAGAGATTGCCCGTTTCACCCGCACTCAAGTTGCCCTGGGTGCGACTCGTCTCTGTTGCTCTAATCCTCACCTCACGGTGGACAGCCGTTAGCTGCTACGCTGCCCTGTGCAGTCCGGACGTTCCTCCAGTGCGCCCTTTCGGGTGATGCACCAGCGGCGGTCTGGCGAGCTTCACCATATGATTATCGCGGATCAGGTGCAGGACTGGAAAGTGTTTGCGCTTTCAGGCAAAAATCACAATCGGATCTGCAAGAAGATGGCACGCTAAAAATTTGTAGATCAATAGTCTTCTGATGAATTATCTACATGACCCAGTAGCTGCTTCTCGTTACCAGTCGCCCAACCGAAAACGCAACCGTTAGGATGCGTGCGTGGCGCGCGCTCAAAGTGTCGGGCGCTATTGCGTTGCGCGATGGTGTTTATCTGATGCCAGAACAAGGTCAATATCGAACGGCTTTGGAAGGCATAACCAGTGATGTCCGAACTGGCGGTGGAACCGCACGGGTCATGCGAACCGAAGAGCCTGAAGATGCTGCTTTTACGGCGCCGTTCGGGCGCAGCGACAACACGCTTGGTGCAAAGACTGCCAAGGTGAGCCGCACAACTGGCCGCCCAAAATGTGATGCCAGGCGGAGCGAAGACTCATCCCGAGTGACCGTGTCGATGGTGCAAGTCCGGCAGATGTGCGTGGCCATGCGTGAGGGGCTCATGCCGATGCGGATGGGCATGCGGCTCCGGGCCATCGTCAGGGCCGTGCGCATGCTGGTGGTGCTCGTCGTGCACATGGCGATGCGAATGCACCATGGCGATGTGCACATGGGCGTGGTCATGCCGCTCTGACAGGGTCAACCAGGTGGCCCACAGCATGAGCGCGCAGGCGGCGGTCAATGTCAAAGTGATGGGCTCGCTCAGAATGATGACCGACAACACCGCACCGATGAAAGGCGCCGTGCCGAAATGCGCGGCGGCGCGCGCGCCGCCGAGGTGGCGCATGGCCAGGATGTAAAGAAACAAGCTCGCTCCATAGGCGAGGCTACCCAGCACCATGGCCATGGTGGCATGCGTGGCTGACGTCGCAGACTCGCCAAGCAGCCAGGCCAGACCCAGGTTAACACTGCCCGCCACCAGCCCTTTGGTCATGGCGATGGTCGCCGGATTACGCCCCGACAAAGGGCGAGTGAGGTTGTTGTCCAAAGCCCAGAGCGCGCACGCACCGATGATCGCAGCGGCGCGCAAAGAGAAGCCGAAACCGCCACCCGGCTCGCGCATCAGCAGCACGCTGGCGACCAACATCAGAGCCGCGCCGATCCAGACCCGGCGCCCCACATGCTCCCTGAACGCGACGGCAGACACCAAAACGGTCAGCAGTCCTTCTGTGGAGAGCAGCAACGAGGCCTCGGCGCCGCTGACGCCAGAGAGCCCCCACAGCAAGAGCACCGGGGCCGAAACACCGCCACAGGCAATGGCGCCCAAAAGCCAAGGCCAGTCTTGGCGGGCAAGCGGGGATTCGCGGATGGCGTTGGCCTTGAACCCGCGAGAAACGAGGGTGAAGATCAGCAAACCGAGACCACTGCCCAGGTAAAGCAAAGCGGCCAGCGAGAAAGGACCGAGCCCGGAGAGCAGGAGTTTGGACAACGGGGCGCTCGCGCCAAACAAGCCAGCGGCGAGCAGCGCGAGCAAGGCGGGGCGTTGCAGTTTGAAATCAATCATGGCGGGCTTCGTGAAGTGACAGAATACACGCATCAAAATACGAACAGGAGCCCACCCCATGAAAGCCGACCACATCCTCCAAACCATTGGCAACACGCCCCATGTGCGCATCAACCGCCTGTTTGGCGCAGACGCTAATGTGTGGATCAAGTCCGAGCGCAGCAACCCCGGCGGCTCCATCAAAGACCGCATTGCCCTGGCCATGGTGGAAAACGCTGAGGCGTCAGGTGCCCTGAAACCCGGCGGCACCATCATTGAGCCGACTTCAGGCAACACGGGCGTTGGCCTGGCCATGGTGGCTGCGGTGAAGGGCTACAAAATTGTGCTGGTCATGCCCGACAGCATGTCCATCGAGCGCCGTCGTTTGATGCTGGCCTACGGCGCAAGTTTTGATCTGACGCCGCGCGCTCTGGGCATGAAAGGCTGCATCGCCCGTGCACAAGAGTTGCTGGCCAGCACGCCCGGCGGCTGGATGCCACAGCAGTTTGAAAATCCCGCCAACGTGGCGGTGCACGCACACACCACGGCGCAAGAAATCTTGGCTGATTTTCCGGATGGTTTAGACGTGCTGATCACCGGCGTAGGCACGGGTGGCCACCTCACGGGCTGCGCCCAAGTACTCAAGGCCAAGTGGCCCAAACTCCAGGTGTTTGCGGTGGAACCCGTGGCCTCGCCCGTCATCTCTGGCGGCGCACCCGCACCGCACCCGATTCAGGGCATTGGCGCGGGCTTTATCCCGAAGAACTTGGACACCAGTTTGCTGGACGGCGTTATCCAGGTGGATGCCGAACCCGCGCGTGAAATGGCCCGCCGCAGCGCGCGCGAAGAAGGCATTTTGGTCGGCATTTCCTCCGGCGCCACGCTGGCCGCCATTGCGCAAAAGTTACCTGAGTTGCCTGCTGGTGCGCGGGTGCTAGGCTTTAACTACGACACGGGGGAGCGCTACCTGTCGGTGGAAGGCTTTCTGCCCACCGAATAAACCACTTCCTCATTCCCGCGCAGGCGGGAATGAGGAAATTGTTGTAAATAAATGACCACTGCCCAAGCCCCTTATTGCGCCGCCCCTGACCCAGCGCCGCGCGCACCGCACTTCACGCTCCCGCCCTTAAGCTGCGACACACACGCCCACATCTGTGGCCCGGCGACGCGTTTCACCTACTCGTCCACTCGTATCTACACGCCGCCCGACGCACTGCTGCCTGCTTACCGTCATTTGCTCGGCACGATAGGTATTGAACGCGCGGTGCTGGTCCAACCCAGCATTTACGGCAGCGACAACGCCGCCCTGCTGGACGCGCTGGCCACCGACCCGCAGCGCTTGCGCGGCGTGGCCGTGATTGACGCCGATACACCGCAGGCTGAACTGGAGCGCATGCACGCCCTGGGTGTACGCGGCGTGCGCTGCAATATCGTCGATGTGAAAGAGGGCAAGGGGCGCTTGCCCATGGACGAGCTGCGTGCATTGGCGCAGCGCATTCAACCGATGGGTTGGCACCTGGAGTTTTTGATGCACGTGGACGAGTTCCCTGACCTTGACGCGCTGCTGGCTGACTTTCCCGTGGACGTGGTGTTCGGCCACCTGGGCTACATGAAGGCAGGCCAGGGCGTGGACGCGCCCGGCTTTGCCGCACTGCTGCGCTTACTGCGCGGCGGGCGGGCCTGGGTCAAGCTCACCGGGCCTTACCGAATCTCCGGCGTAGCCCTGCCCTACACCGACATAACGCCCTTGGCCCATGCACTACTCAATACAGCCCCGGATCGCATCCTCTGGGGCACGGACTGGCCGCATGTGATGGTCAAAGGCCTCATGCCCAATGACGGTGATTTGTGCGATTTATTGGAAGCTTGGGTGCCGGACCCACTGCTACGTCACAAGGTACTGGTCACCAACCCGGAACAACTGTACGGGTTCTGATCCGATTGGGGATTTGAACGGTCGTAAAATCAGCGCCTCTGCTTGATAAACACAAGCCAATCACCGTTACGTCCATGATTCGCCTGACCGAACTCAAACTCCCGCTCGACGCCACACCTGACGCGCTGCCCACACTGATCGCGAATACATTGGGGCTCACATCGCCCACAGAAATCGCCCATTTCACTGTTTTCAAACGCAGTTTTGATGCCCGAAAAGCTCAAATTTTGCAGGTTTTCATCTTGGATGTGACGCTATCGCCCACACTGGAAGATCGCTTGCTCGTCTGGTTTGCAGGCCACCCACACATCGGCGTTACGCCCGACATGGCCTACCACCCGGTGGCTACAGCACCTGGGCACTTGCAAGAGCGCCCGGTTGTGGTGGGTTTTGGCCCCTGCGGTATTTTTGCAGCGCTGATCTTGGCCCAAATGGGCTTCAAGCCCATTGTGCTGGAGCGCGGCAAGCCTGTGCGTGAACGCACGCAAGACACCTGGGGCCTGTGGCGCAAACACGTGCTACAGCCTGAGTCCAACGTGCAGTTTGGCGAAGGCGGTGCGGGCACGTTCTCGGACGGCAAGCTGTACAGCCAAATCAAGGACCCGCGCCATTTGGGGCGCAAGGTGATGAACGAATTTGTCTTGGCCGGTGCACCGGAAGAAATTTTATTTGAAGCCCACCCGCACATCGGCACCTTCAAGCTGGTCAAGGTTGTGGAGACCATGCGTGCGCAGATCATCGCGCTGGGCGGGGAGATTCGCTTTCAACAACGCGTGGTGGATGTGACGCTGGACACGCCCGCCCCAACACAAAATGATCCGCACCCGGCTAAGCAATTGCGCAACCTGAAAGTGCTAGACACGGCCAGCGGCAACACCTATGAGTTACCGACCTCGCACGCCGTGATGGCCTTGGGCCACAGTGCGCGCGACACCTTTGCCGCCCTGTTTGATCGCGGCGTGGCCATGCAGGCCAAGCCCTTCTCTATTGGCTTTCGCATCGAGCATCCACAAGGCCTGATTGACCGGGCGCGCTGGGGCCGCCATGCGGGCCACCCGGCACTGGGCGCGGCCGATTACAAGCTGGTGCACCATGCGCGTAATGGCCGCTCGGTCTACAGCTTTTGCATGTGCCCCGGCGGCACGGTGGTGGCCGCCACGTCAGAGCCGGGCCGCGTGGTCACCAACGGCATGAGCCAGTACTCGCGCAACGAGCGCAACGCCAATGCGGGCATCGTGGTGGGCATTGAACCGCCTGACTACGCGCAGGGCTTGGATGACACCAACGACTGGCAGGCGGCGTTTGGTGAGGGACAAGGCCTGCGTTATGCACACGAGGCTGAAGCCTTAACTCACGGTCTATCTGTCGAGTCCAAGTCCTTAACGCATCAATTTTCCAAGCATCACCCCCTGTCTGGCATCGTCTTGCAGCGCAAGCTTGAATCGCAAGCCTATGTGCTGGGCGGTAGTAACTACGAGGCCCCAAGCCAGTTGGTGGGGGACTTTATTGCCGATCAAGCCTCTACTGCGCTGGGCAGCGTTGAGCCCTCCTACAAACCGGGCGTCAAACTTGGTAGCCTATCAAGTGCCCTGCCAGGCTATGCGATTGAAGCAATTCGCGAAGCCCTGCCAAGCTTTGGACGCAAAATCAAAGGGTTCGACCAAACCGATGCGGTACTGACCGGAGTGGAAACTCGCACCTCATCCCCACTGCGCATTCCGCGTGGCGATGATTTTCAAAGCGACAACGTACGCGGCTTGTACCCTGCAGGTGAAGGTGCAGGCTATGCAGGGGGTATCTTGTCAGCCGGGGTAGATGGCATCCGGGTAGCCGAAGCACTGGCGCTTGATCTGCTCACAAATCACCAACATTGAGGGATCGGTCTGGCTACACCCTGTGAAATATGCGCGTCATCTTTCGTCCACCGTCTCTAGTTGTCGACTCTGCCAAGTCGCATGAAATTCAGCAAATGCTGTGGCGGTCATGGGTGCAGCAATGTGATAACCCTGCGCCTCATCGCAACCCAACACCCGCAAAGCCGACATCAAACCTTCGGACTCAACGCCTTCGGCAATTGTTTTGAGGTTCAAACTCTTAGCCATTTGGATAATGGCACGTACGATGGCAATGTCGTCGGTATTGGTCGACAAGTCACGAATGAAGGATTGGTCGATTTTCAGTTTATCCACATCAAATCGTTTGAGGTAAGACAGGCTTGAGTAGCCCGTACCGAAATCATCAATAGACAGTGTCACACCTAAGCGCTTTAGCTGCTGTACCGTGTTGAGCACCAACTCAGTGTCGTGAATCAACACCGACTCTGTGAGCTCCAACTCCAAATAACGTGCTTCAAGGCCGGAGGCTTGCAAGGCATGAATCACCGTTTTCTCGACATCGCTACGGCGAAATTGAACTGACGAGAGATTAACCGCCATCGCCAAGGCAGGCAGTCCCGCTTTTCTCCAAGCCACAGCTTGACGGCAGGCCTCATGAATGACCCACTCACCAATGGGAACGATCAGTTCGCTGGATTCAGTCACAGGGATGAATTTCGCAGGTGAAATCATGCCGTGCTCAGGGTCATTCCAACGAATCAGCGACTCCACCCCAATCACCTGATCTGTAATCAGGTCAATTTGGGGTTGGTAATACAGCGTGAATTCCTTGCGCTCAATGGCTTGACGCATGCCATTTTTCATTCTCAAGTGTTCAACGGCCTCGGTATTCATCTGCTCGTCAAAGTAGCGGTAGTGCTCGTTGCCCCCTTCTTTGGCTCTGTACATGGCTGTGTCGGATTTTTTCAGCAACGTCTCGAAATCTTTGCCGTCAATCGGGTAGATCGACACGCCGATGGAGGCAGACGTAGTGAGCTTATGACCATCCAACTCAAACACAGTGTGCAGGCGTTCACGGATCATGCGCAGCACCGGCGTGATGGCTTCGCGGCCTCGCAGGTCTGCGAGCACGATCATGAACTCATCACCACCCTGCCGGCTGATGGTGTCACCACCCCGAACACACTGCGCCAGTCGTTCGGCAACACCAATGAGTAAGGCGTCACCCACCGCATGACCCAATGAGTCGTTAATGGTCTTGAAGCTGTCCAAGTCCAAAAACAAGAGTGCGACTTGCCCCCCAGAACGATCTGCATGAGCCACGGCTTGATGAAAACGGTCTAGCAGCAGCAAGCGATTGGGCAGTCCAGTAAGCACGTCGCGGTAAGCCAAAAATTCAATTTGCGACTCGGATGCTTTGCGGTCCGTGATATCCAACGCAATAGTCAAAAAACCGTCAATCTCACCTGAATGGTGGCGCAAGGGCGTCGACGTATTGCTCAAGTCAAACAAAGTGCCATCGCGTTTTTTGCGCTGGGTCTCGTAGAGAAGAATGCTCTCCCCGTTCAAAACGCGCAAGCGAAAGCTCTCACTTTCTTTGATTTTGTCGATAGGCACCGTGGGAAGCGTCTTTCCCATGAGTTCTGCCTCACTCCAACCAAACAAACGCTCCGCTGCGGGATTTAAGTGTTTGACAAACCCTTTGTGATCACGCACGTACATGGCAAAAGGGGAACTCTCAAAAACCGCCTGACTGAAGTTTTGCTCGACGAGCAGGGTCTGGTTGGCTCTGTTGAGCGCCTCAACTGCTGCCAGTTGAAGTCGCCAAGCCCTGCGAATGAACAAGAACAAGAACAGCGTGGACAAGACGAACAGGGCCGTAAGTACTGCAGTTTTGAGAACCTCGATTCGCCAAGGTGCCAGATAATCGTGCGTTGCGCGCCCCACACTGATGCTCAGAGGGAAAGAATTGATTTGGCGGTAAAAAAACACGCGCTCAATGCCATCCACCGCAGAAGCTTTCGTGTAATAACCTTCCGTTCGCCCTGACTCCAGCAGTGCTTGTAATGCGCTTAAGTTGAATTTTTTTCCAATCACAGACTCATCTATCTTGTCGCCCAGACTGCGAACGATGATGCGCTGTTCTGAATCAAACAAGGTGAAAGAGCCGCCAGGCCCCGTGGCTAATGCGGCGTAATCACGGGTAAATCTGCTCAGGGGAACGACTGCAAACGCTACCCCCGCAAAGCTCCCATCTGCCCTACGGATACCTCTAGCCAAGTTGATGCTCCACGCACCAGAAATTCTCCCCGCCACAGGTGTAGATACCACCAAGCCTGATGCAGCTTGATCACGCAATTTTAAAAAATAATCGCGCTCCGCTATGGACTCCGAACCGGCAACTGGCGTATCTATGCCTAGGGTCACCAAGCCTTGGACATCGGCCACTCTCAAGGCCGCAAGATCAGGGGACGCAAACTGGAGTTGTGTAGTCAGGCGTTCAAGTGATCTCTCGTCTCGACTCCCGCTCCGCAGCTGCAACTCTTTCTCATTAACCAAGAGTTGCAGTTTAAGATCAATGGAGTGCATTGAGTCCGTGATGTCATGCTCCAGCAACTGGGCAAGATTCTGGGTTTCCACCGCCGCGTTATCGCCGTATTTAACCCGACTTTGCGAGATCGACATAAACGCCAAGCCAATTACCAGCAGGTTCAACAAAATCAAACCAATGAACGCACGCTGAATCGAATCGATTGAAGCTAGACGACCTCGCCAAAAAGAACGTAGAAGTTCGAATTTGACGATTCTCATGCTCAACTCAGCGCGGCGTATGTTGAAGTGCAGCTATGCGGTCTTCAATAGGAGGGTGTGTCGAGAACCATTGACCGATGCCGCCCGCAATGCCCATGGCTGCCATGCTCTTGGGCAGCTCTGCCGGATGCAATCCGCCCAGGCGGGTCAGCGCATTGACCATGGGTTGACTCCGGCCTAAGAGGTGAGCTGACCCGGCATCAGCACGAAACTCACGCTGGCGGCTGAACCAGGCCACCACGATGGCGGCCAAAAAACCCAGCAAAATGTCCAGCACAAAAGTAGTGACCATGTAGCCGATGCCAGGGCCACTGTCGCGGTTGTCACCTTTGCGCAAAAAGCTGTCCACCGCATAACCGATAACGCGGCTGAGAAAAACCACAAAGGTGTTCATAACGCCCTGAATCAACGCCATGGTCACCATGTCGCCATTGGCGACGTGGGCGATCTCGTGGCCGATGACAGCCTCCACCTCTTCACGCGTCATGCCCGCAAGCAGGCCCGTGGACACAGCTACCAGCGCGGAATTTTTAAAGGCTCCCGTAGCAAAGGCATTGGGCTCGCCTTCAAAAATACCAACCTCGGGCATGCCGATGCAGGCCTTGTCAGCTAGGCGGCGAACCGTCTCCACGATCCAGGCTTCGTCAGCGGATTGCGGTTGCGCAATCAGACGCACTCCGCAACTCCACTTAGCCACCGGCTTACTGATGAGTAGGGAAATCAACGCGCCGCCAAACCCCATGATGAGGGCATAGCCCAGCAAGGCCGACAGGTTCAACCCATTGGCGGTGAGGTAACGGTTGACGCCCAGCAAATTAGCAACCAAGCCCAATACCAGCACCACAGCCAGATTGGTCAGCACAAACAGAATGATTCGTTTCATTTCACATCTCCTAATCAAAGGCAAACAAGGCCATCGAGCACGCCCTTTTCCCCAGAAAGGTGAATATTACACGTCATTTTGCGAGAGGTACAACGTCGAATCGCGGTGCACGAAAAACTTGGGGATCGACATAAAACAACGGATCTTGATTGGCCGCCCACCAGTGCGGAACCCCCAAGATGGGCAGAGGGGCAAACGGCTTGCTGGCAATCTTCTCGACATTCATGTCCTGCGCCAACCAAGCATCAAGAATTGCTATCGAATCAGTAGCTGTTTGTGCACGGTATACATGGGCTGTGATCGCTTTTCTTGGTGAAACCAGCTTCTCCAGTAACGCGTGACCAAACAGCACGAGTTGCGCCTGAGCCCACAACGGGCGCAAGTCGATAAATAGGCTTTGCCAGTCGCGCGCGATCAGCGCAGTCCACAGGGCATCGGGCGCGTGCAACAGAGCGGCGTTTTCATCGAACAAGGTCAGCGCGTCGCGCACCGGCCCGCGCACAGCTTGGATGCCTGCGCTAGCAATCTGCTCGGCCTGCAAAACATTGAGCCGCCGTTTGGTCTGCGGAAAATGCACCCAGCACAGGCTGTTGAAGAAGTCATGCAGGTTGTCGCGGGTGGGCACGCTGCCGCTTTCAAAAATGAACTGCTCGTAAGCCATGCCCTCGGGCAAGTCGCTCTGCTCAACAAAACGAACCGGCGACAGGTTTGTGTCGTTTAAGACCTCACGCACCGACTGCCCTGCGGCAACTTGCTGCGCTAGTGGCTCACCAATCTCACGGCAATATGCCAGCCAAGGGGCAGACCAGTCGATAGCCACGAATTCCGTTCGCCCTGAGCTTGTCGAAGGATTACTAGGCTTCGACAAGCTCAGGGCGAACGAGGTTTTCTCTAAACCATGCGCCACGGCAATGCGTCACCTGAACGCAGAGGTTTGAGTTGGGCATCACCGAAGGCAAAGCTTTCGGGCGGCGTCCAGGACTCGCGGCGTAACGTGATGGTGTCCGTGTTGCGCGGCAGGCCATAGAAGTCTGCTCCGTTGAAACTGGCAAATGCTTCAAGTCGGTTCAGTGTCCCTGCCGCGTCAAAGGCCTCGGCGTACATTTCGATGGCCGCATGTGCGGTGTAGCAACCGGCGCAACCCGTGGCGTGCTCTTTGAGGTGGGCAGGGTGGGGCGCACTGTCTGTGCCCAGGAAAAACTTCGAGCTACCGCTAGTTGATGCCACAACCAGAGCTTGGCGGTGCTTTTCACGCTTGAGCACGGGCAAACAGTAGTAGTGCGGGCGAATGCCGCCAGTGAAGATGGCGTTGCGGTTGTACAGCAAATGATGCGCGGTGACGGTGGCGGCTGTGAAGCGGTCGGCATCACGCACATAGTGGGCCGCTTCTTGGGTGGTGATGTGCTCGAACACAATTTTCAGCTCAGGAAAATCACGGCGCAGGGGAATGAGCTGGGTGTCAATGAACACGGCCTCGCGGTCAAACAGGTCGATGTCGGGTGAGGTCACCTCACCGTGCACCAGGAGCAACAGACCTTCGCGTTGCATGGCTTCGAGCGTCTTATAGGTCTTGCGCAGGTCGGTGACGCCGGCGTCGCTGTTGGTGGTGGCACCGGCCGGGTAGAGCTTAAGAGCAACTACACCTGCATCTTTGGCGCGTTTGATTTCATCGGGCGGCAACAGGTCGGTGAGGTAAAGCGTCATCAAGGGCTCAAACTTCAAGCCGGCGGGAACGGCCGCACGAATGCGATCACGGTAAGCCAGCGCCTGCGCCGCCGTGGTAACGGGGGGCTTGAGGTTGGGCATGATGATGGCACGACCGAATTGTGCAGCCGTGTGCGGCACCACGGTATGCAGCGCGTCGCCATCGCGCACATGCAGGTGCCAGTCGTCGGGGCGGATGAAGGTGAATTCGGTGATGGGGTTTTGTGTCATGCCACTATTGTCCCAAAAGTCACCTTCACTGTTCGGTGGCAGACGTCACGCCGATGCGCGTTTGCCACAAAATTCAAGCTCAATGACCCAGAATCTTGTCGAGAAAGTCTTTGGTCCTTGGCTGACGATTCTCAGGATGTCCAAAGAACTCATCCTTGGCACAATCCTCCAAAATTCGCCCTCCGACGTCGATGAAGATGACGCGATTAGCGACTTTACGTGCAAAGCCCATTTCGTGCGTAACCACCATCATGGTCATGCCCTCGCCTGCAAGCTTCACCATCACGTCCAACACCTCACCTACCATCTCAGGGTCTAAAGCGGAGGTGGGCTCGTCGAACAGCATCACCATCGGATCCATGGACAGGGCGCGGGCAATAGCCACGCGCTGCTGTTGGCCACCTGAGAGCTGACCGGGGAACTTATCCTTATGCACCATCAAGCCCACGCGGTCCAGCATCTTGAGGCCACGCGTTTTGGCTTCATCAGGGCTACGGCCCAGCACCTTGACTTGGGCCAGCGTCAAATTTTCGGTAACCGACAAATGCGGAAACAGCTCGAAGCTTTGAAACACCATACCGACGCGGGCGCGCAGCTTGGGCAAGTCGGTGTTGGGGGAATATAGGTTAACGCCATCGACCCAGATCTCACCCTTTTGGATCGGCTCAAGTCCGTTGACGGTTTTGATGAGTGTGGACTTGCCCGAACCCGATGGCCCGCAAACCACGACCACATCACCTTTGTCAATATCGACTGAGCACTCGTTCAATACTTGAACAGGGCCATACCATTTGGATACATTTTTGATTTCAATCATGGAACAACCTCAGCGAATAATGGCAATGCGAGCTTGCAGTTTTTTGACAAACCAAGACAAGCCAAAACAAATCACAAAATAAACGACCGCAGCCAGCAAATAGGCCTCTTCTGGACGCCCATAAATCTTGCCCGCCGTGGTGAAGCCTTTGAGCAAGTCATACGCGCCAATGGCATACACCAGCGAAGTGTCCTGAAACAGGATGATGGTCTGCGTCAACAGCACCGGCAGCATATTGCGAAAGGCCTGCGGCAACACCACCAAACGCATGTTCTGACCGTAGCTCATGCCCAGTGCTTGACCGGCAAACACCTGGCCACGCGGAATGGACTGAATGCCAGCCCGCATGATCTCGCTGAAATACGCCGCCTCAAACGCGATAAAGGTGATGAAGGCCGACAGCTCAGCACCTATCGGTCGGCCGATCATGAATGGGATGAGCAAGAAGAACCACAAGATCACCATCACCAGCGGCACGGAGCGCATGCCGTTGACGTAGAAAGTGGCGGGCAACATCAGCACTGGCTTGCCCGACAGCCGCATGAGTGCGAGCAGAGTGCCGAAAAGGATGCCGCCCAGCGTGGCCACCAGCGTCAATTGCAGGCTGAACCATAAACCGCCCAACACAAATTTGCGCAGGATGTCCCAATCCAGGAAGGTAAGGTCTAAGCCCATGCTAATGCCCTCCCCCTGTGCCACCCGCAACGATAAAGCCGGGGATGGCCGCCTTCTTCTCAATCAAGGCGAAAGCTCGGTTTACTGCAAAGGCCGACAGCGCGTAGAGGGCGGTGACCGCCAAGTACACCTCCACACCGCGCGAGGTCTCTTCCTGCGCCTGCATGGCAAACATGGTGAGCTCGGCAATCGACACGGCAAACGCCACCGAAGAGTTCTTAAGAAGGTTCATTGACTCGCTAGTCAGGGGCGGCAGGATGATGCGAAACGCCATTGACAAAATCACATAGCGATAGGTTTGAGCCGTCGTCAGACCTAAGGCCATGCCCGCATAGCGCTGGCCTTTAGGTAAGGCTTGAATGCCCGCACGCACCTGCTCGGCAATGCGGGCCGAAGTGAAGAAGCCCAAGGCAAACACAACCAGCACCAGACTAGGCACATGCTGGAAGGCAGGGAACATCTTGGGCACCACGAAATACCAGAGAAAAACCTGCACCAGCAGCGGAATGTTACGGAACAACTCAACCCAGATTGTGGCCAGACGGGCCAACGCCGGGCTGTTGGGCACGGTGCGCAGCGTGCCCATCAAAGCACCAATGAGCACAGCCACCACCCAGGAGCTAGCCGCCACGGTGAGCGTCCAGCCCCAAGCATCAATCATCCACTGAAGATAAGTGCGCCCGCTACCGTCGTCGTTAAGAAATACCTGCCAGTCCCACGTCATGAGTGCACCTATAAGTTCAAAGCCATGTCATTAACTGCAACATAACTTGAATACAAGTTAGTCTCCGCTAAAACTTCGGTTTCCCGCCAAAGCGGGAATTCCGTGGGCGCGATTACTTCTTGGCGTAATCTTCCATCGGTTTGTCGTTCGGCATGGCCCATGCGGCCTTGGTGCTCTCACTCACTGCCAGACCCACTTTGACGTTTTTCGGCGGGATGGGTTGCACGAACCACTTGTCGTAGAGCTTGGCCATCTCGCCGGATTTCATCAGGTCTTTCAACGTATCGTCCGCCACCTTCTTGAAAGTCGGGTCATCCTTGCGCAGCATGATAGCGATGGGCTCCACCGACAACACTTCACCGACAATTTTGAAGTCAGCCGGGTTTTTGGCATTAGCGATATTGCCTGCCAGGATGGAGCCATCCATGACAAAAGCTTCGGCACGGCCTGATTCAAGCAGCAAGAAGCTGTCAGCGTGGTCTTTGCCATAGACCTCCTTGAAGTCGATGCCATTGGCACGCTCGTTCTTGCGCAGGGTTTGCACTGAAGTTGTGCCCGTGGTGGTAGCCACGTTTTTACCGTTAAGCTGAACAATGGAGGTAATGCCGGAGTTGGCCTTGACCACGATGCGCACCTCTTCTACAAAGGTGGTCACTGCAAACGCCACATCTTTTTGCCGTGTAGCGTTATTGGTTGTGGAACCGCACTCAATATCCACCGTTCCGTTTTGCGTGAGCGGAAGGCGGTTTTGCGAGGTGACAGATTGGTACTTCACTTCCAGTTTTTTACCAACGGCTTTTTCCACATTGGCCACGATGCGCTGGCACAACTCCACGTGAAAGCCTGCGTACTTGCCCTCACCCAAAGTATAGGACAGCGCACCCGAGGAGTCACGTACACCCATGGTGATGCTGCCAGAAGCTTTTACCTTAGCAAGGGTGTCGTTGGCCTGCGCGAAAGCGCCACCGGTCGTGAGAGCCACAATGGCAAGTACCAGCAAATGCTTTTTCATACGATCTCCTATTTGAAGTAACGTCTTGCGACAAAAGGCAAAAGCTTAGCTCAACTCGAGCATCAACTGTATAGGGGTTTATTTCTAGCAGTGGCCAATAAGCGCGTCTGGAGAACTTTATTCCGCGTTTTGCTGCAAAGCCCACATGCGTGAATAAACCCCGCCCAGCGCCAACAACTCGGCGTGCGTGCCGTGCTCCACAATGCGCCCTGCCTCCATCACCAAAATTTCATGCGCATCCACCACCGTGGACAGGCGGTGCGCAATCACCAGCGTAGTTTTGTTGACCGCCACGCTTTGCAGCTCGGCCTGAATAGCGCGCTCATTGGCCGAATCCAGTGCGGAGGTGGCTTCGTCAAAAATCAGGATGGGGGGATTTTTAAGCAACGTGCGGGCAATGGCTACGCGCTGCTTCTCGCCGCCTGAGAGTTTTAGGCCACGCTCACCCACCATGGTGTCATAAGCTTTGGGGGTGGCGCTGATAAAGCTGTGAATGTGCGCTGACTTGGCAGCCTCTTCCACCTCAGCCCGACTAGCCCCGGGGCGGCCATAGGCGATGTTGTATTCCACCGTGTCGTTGAACAAAACCGTGTCCTGCGGCACGATGCCAATGGCCTGACGCACCGAAGCCTGCGTGACCTGGCAGATGTCTTGACCAGCGATGGTGATGCGCCCGCCCTCAGCCGGGTTGCTCACGTCATAGAAGCGATACAGCAGTCGCGCCAGCGTGGACTTGCCCGCACCCGATGGCCCAACCACGGCCACCGTCTTGCCCGCTGGAATCTCAAAGCTGATGTGGTGCAGGATGGGGCGGCCGTCTTGGGTGTCGTAGGCAAAGCTGACGTTCTCAAAGCGCACCGTGGCCCCTTCCTCGACCGCGAGCTTCACATTCCGTTGGTGCTGAGCCTGTCGAAGCCCTTCGACAAGCTCAGGGCGAACGGTCTTATGCGACTGAATCACGAGCGGTAAAGCACCCGGCGCATCGGCCACCTCCCGCTCTTTCTCCATCAGGGTGAACATCTTGTCCAGGTCGGTCAGGCTTTGCTTGATCTCGCGGTAGATCACACCCAAAAAACCCAGCGGAATATAGAGCTGAATCATGAAGGCGTTGATCATCACCAAGTCGCCCAGCGTCATGCGCCCCTCCACCACGCCCAGCGTAGCGCGCCACAGCATGGCGACCAGGCCAATGGCGATGATGAGCTGCTGGCCGGTGTTGAGCAGGCTCAAGGTGGTCTGGCTCTTGACGGCGGCGCGGCGGTAGCTCTCCAGGTTTTCATCATAGCGGCGCGCTTCAAACGCCTCGTTGTTGAAGTATTTGACGGTTTCGTAATTGAGCAGCGAATCAATGGCCCGGCTGTGCGCGGTGGAGTCCAGCTCATTCATTTTGCGCCGAAAGTGCGTGCGCCATTCGGTGATGGTGACGGTGAAGGTGATGTAGCAGGCCAGGGCGATCAGCGTGATCCAGGCAAACCACACATCAAACTTCACGGCCAAGAGCGTGAGCACCAGCGTGATCTCGATCAATGTCGGCACGATGCTGTAGAGCGAGTAAGAGATGAGCGAGTGCACGGCGCGCGTGCCGCGCTCGATGTCGCGCGTCATGCC
>JANXSU010000024.1 GCA_025356545.1 Comamonadaceae bacterium | reverse complement strand
CCCAACAAAGGCATCCCCGAGCTGCAAGACGAGATTCGCAACCGGTTTGCGCAAGGCTACACCACGATGAAGATCAAGGTGGGTGGCGCTTCTGTGGCCGAAGACCTGGCCCGCATCGAGGCTTCACTCAAAGTGGTGGGTAGCAGTGATCATCTGGCCGTCGATGCCAATGCCGGATTCAGCCCCGAGCGTGCACTCGCCTACGCCAAGGCGCTGGCCCCTTACAAGCTGCGCTGGTTCGAGGAACCGACCGACCCACTCGACTTTGCATTGCTCTCGGAAATTGCCAGCCTGTACCCATCCCCCATCGGCACGGGGGAGAATCTTTTCTCTACCCAAGACATTCAAAATTTGGTGCACTTTGGTGGCCTGCGCAAGGACCGCGACATCATTCAAATCGACGTGCCACAGTCCTACGGTATCGTTCAGTTTGGCCGTACCGTCAAGATGCTGGAGAGCCGGGGCTGGGGACGGCATTTGATCTTCCCTCATGGCGGCAATCTGATGACGCTGGCCATTGTGGCGGGCTTCGGGCTCGGCGGTTGCGAGGCCTACCCGGGGACGTTTGGCATCTTTGCCGGGTTCGCCGACGACTCCATTGTGGATAACGGGATGCTGAGCTTGTCAGAGCGTCCGGGTATCGGCTTTGAAGGGCAAAACACGCTTTATGAGGTCATGCGTCGGATCGTTGCGGGGTAGGCCCTGACCAAGGGGCTACGGCTGGCTCAAGATCCCGCGTGGGAATGGGTGCGAAAAACAACTTCTCCGCTGTCGAGGTTGGCAACACGCATCTCGCAGCCACCTGGCTGAGTAACGCATTTGGCCACCACAGCCACGGCGACATTCCAACTGCCATATGCCTCACGAATCAGCGATGACGGCAACAGGAGATTAGTGAAAGGCACGTCACTTTCTATACGGAATTGTTTTGAAGGCATAACGTGAGTTCACTAAAAAGGAGAGCGCCAGCTTATCTGGCTTGCCGCCTCTCTTTAGTGCGCTACCACACATAGCAAATAATTGCGCAGCCAAAATGTCAGCTCACGTGAAACACGAGTTCAGGCTTGCCAATGTGAAATTATCGCGAACTTGCCCAGTCAGGAAATGAACACTATGCATTGGCACCCGGGGACGACCACATCAAATGGGATGGCAGCGGATGGCATTCTTGACCTCAACTGCGACGACTCCAGCGACGCAAAACTCAAGATCAAAAGCTAAGGACCGTCGGCGTTCGTCAAAGTCACAGCCTCAGCCCGCATACCCGGGATTCGGCAACACCGCCTTGAGCTTGGGGCTGTTGAGCTTGCGCGCTGACACTTTGCCTCCTTGGGCCTTGAGCCACTGCTCCGCTATTTCCCATACAGGTTTACCGCCCGCATTTTTTGCTTCTTCAGACACGGGAGCCCAACCGGCCACTTTGTATTTTTTGTCGGCTTCAATCGGCTTGCCGTTCAGGCGCATGTCGTCGATGCGTTGGCCCATGGTCGCCAGCGGGTTGCAGCTGTACTGCATGCCGCCCACGCGCACCATGTCGCCGCCTTGCTGATAGTAGGGGTCGGGGTTGAAGAGGTTGTCGGCCACGTCTTCCAGCACAGTCTTGATGGTCTCGCCGCTCATCTCGGTCACGGTGGCGTAGGAGTAGGTGGTGGCCGTCATGTCCATCAGCCATTCACGCGTGATGGCCTGGCCCGGCAGAAGGCTGGTGCCCCAGCGGAAGCCGGGGGAGAAGGCCAGGTCAGCGCCCTGTACGTCCATCAAGGCGTCCAGCAGCATCTGGTCGCCCGTGCCGTTGAAGTTGCCTCGGCGGTACAGCGTGCCCTCCGTCACGGCCAGCTTCTCGGCCAGCTTGGCTTCATAGGGCGCGCGCACCTTGGTGATGAGCGCGTCCATCTCCACATCAGCGGGCAGCATGTTGGAGAAGATGGGCAGCAGCTTGTAGCGGAAGTCGGTGATGCGTTTGTCCTTTACCTCAAAGTCCAGCACGCCCAAGAACTTGCTGTTGGAGCCCGCATTGGTGACGATGGTCTTGCCGCTCTTGTTGCTGACCAGCGTGGCCACGGGCATGCCGTCGTGCGTGTGGCCGCCCAAAATGGCGTCGATGCCGGTCACGCGGCTGGCCATTTTCAAGTCCACGTCCATGCCGTTGTGGGATAGCAGCACCACCACTAATGCGCCCTTGGCACGGGCCTCGTTCACCGTGGCCTGCATGGTTTCTTCTTGAATGCCAAAGGCCCAGTCGGCCACCATGTAGCGCGGGTTGGCAATTGGGGTGTAGGGGAAGGCCTGGCCGATGATGGCGCAGGGCACGCCGTTGATTTCGCGCATCACATACGGTTTGAAAACCGGGTCGCCGAAGTCATTGGTCTTGATGTTTTGCGCCAGGAATTCAATCTTGCCGACAAAATCTTTCTCAACGATTTCCTTCACGCGCTCCATGCCGTAGGTGAACTCCCAGTGGCCGGTCATGATGTCCACGCCCAAGAGCTTGGCGGCATCCACCATGTCTTGACCGTTCGTCCACAGCGAGGTGGCCGAGCCCTGCCAGGTGTCGCCACCGTCCAGCAGCAGCGCACCGGGGCGGCTGGCTTTGAGGCGCTTGACCAGGGTGGCGAGGTGCGAGAAGCCACCGACCTTACCGTAACGGCGTGCGGCTTTTTCAAAGTCCAAGGCAGTCAGGGCATGGGCTTGCGCGCTACCGGGGCGCACATTGGCTTCTCTCAACAAGTGCTCACCCACCAGATGCGGTAGCCGACCCTTCATGCTGCCCACGCCCAGGTTCACCGTCGGTTCGCGGAAGTAAATCGGTTTGAGCTGCGCATGGCAGTCCGTCATGTGCAGAAAAGAGACCTTGCCGAATTTGGGGATGTCGTACAAGCCGTTGGCGGCTGTTGCGGCGTCCGCATCGGCATAGGTGCCCAGGCCCATACCGGCCATGGTGCCTGCGCCCAGGAGTTGGAAGAAATCACGTTTGGTTAAATTCATGGCTCACTCAAATAAGTGTTTACTGATATTTACGAAGCAAAAAAACCCGGTCTCGCCGGGGTTTTTTGTCACTGGTTGACGGGGGATTTAGGGTCAAGCAGCAAGGCCACGATGTCACGCACCTGCGCTTGGGTGAGGATGCCCTTGTGCCCGGCGCGTGGCATGTTGGAGCAAGCGTTGTAGGCCTTGGAGTTCCAGACCTTGCCCCAGGTGTATTCAACGATGGGTTTAGACGCCGGGTCGTCCGGGTTGCTGACGCCACGAATCTTGCCGTAGTTGTACAGGCTGGGGCCGATGGTGCCGAAGGAGATTTCGGCCTTGTCGATCTGGTGGCAGTTGTAGCAGTTGCCGCCGTTGGGCATTTTGGCGTCATCCGTCCAGGTCATGCCGCGCCCGCTTTGGGCAATTTTTTCACCCTCTTTCCAGTCCCCCAAGAACTTGCCGTCAGACGGCCATTGGATGGTTTTGAGGTTGGCGGCTTCTATGGCTTGGGCGGTCTTGGCGTCTATCGGCTTGCCTGCGGCGTCGGCGGCGCTGCATTCGCGGGTGGCGTCGTCTTGGTCGAGCGCTGACACTTTGACGATGGCTTCGTCACGGAACGCGGCTTTGACCATATCGGCGGTCAGCTTGTCGAGATCGGCGCTGCTGTAGTGGCTGGCGCAACCGGCCACGGCCACAGCGGTCAAGGCCAACAGCGTGAGTGTGAATGGGGATTTCATTGCGGGTCTCCTTCGATCAGCGTTTAAGTGCGGGGGCCACTGACGCCGATCCCTTGCTGTTCACGCCCAAATAGGTCGAGACGGCCGTGAGCGCGTCGCTGCCAAAACCGGGATAGGGGAAACGCTGTTGCCGGTAGCAATCGTTCAAGCGCTGCTGCATGCCCCACATCTGCCCGTTGGAGACGCGGTAGGCCGGCCAAGCGGCGTAGCCGACACCGTCGCCCGGGTTCTTGGTGAGGTTGGGCAGGTCTTGCAGGCGGATGCGTTTGCCGTCTTCACCGTGGCAGGACGCGCAGGCAAAGTCATGCGCGCCACCACGCTGGAAGAACAGGCGCTTGCCAACCTCATAAAACACTTTCTCTTGCGGGTGCGATTGCGGCAGGTTGAAGCGCATGCCTTTGGACTCTGAGGCAATCCAGGTGGCCAGTGCGGTCACGTTGTTTTGCTCGCCTTTGCCGAAGGGCGTTGCAGCAATCTCAGCGGCATTCAACCCTTGCAGGGTTTCCATGCAGGTCAAGAGGCGAGACTCCAAGTCTTGCATCTTGCCCACATCGGCAAAAAAACGTGGCAGCTCGACAAACGCGCCTTTGAACACACCCGCGCCCTTGCCCAAGTCGCACTGCTCCAGCGATGCATTTTTGGGGCCGCGCTTTTGCTTCCAGAGGTCTTCGCCCTTGGCCTCAAACAGATCGGCCGGGTTGCCATCGGCCAGCATGGCACGGTATTCGTCGATCGCTTGCGATGCGCTTTTTTGGGCAAAAGCTGTGGCGGAGCACAAACTTGCCAGCAGCATCAAAACCCACGTTTTTTTCATTGCCATGATGTCGCCTTTGCGAAAGTGGAGGGGTCAGGATACCGTGGCTTCGTCGGTGCGGCTATCGCCTTTGTTGTCTTTCCAGTTGACCGAGATTTTGTCACCGGCTTTGGCCCCTTTGAGTACAAATTGCAGGAAGGGATTTTTGGACACCGCAGGGCCCCACTCGGCCGTCAACACCAGCTTGCCATTGTGCGAGGCGGTCACTTCATTGATGTGCCAGTCGGGCACCAGTTTGCCCGCCGCGTCTCTGCGTTGACCGGACTCCATTTCGTGGCTCATCAGCACACGGACTGTGGTTTTTTCGCCTGCGGTTTGGGCGCGAATGCGCATGGGATCTGCCATTTGGATACTCCTGAATTAGATGAAAACTTGAAGGATCGGGCGGTTAACCACCGCAACCGCCGAGGGTGACCTTGACTTCTTTTTTCGCAAAGAAGGCTTTGCCGTCAGCCATCACCGCGACGGCATAAACATCGGAGGTCTGACCCATTTTGGAGCGTGTGCCAAAGTTGGCCTCTATGCTGTCATTCACACCGAAAACAGCAACCAGCGCAGAAGGATTTTTCTCCACCAACAACAGCATCTGTTTGACGCCCGACAAACTGGTGCTGATGGTAAAGGGCACCACCGCGCCGTTCTCTGCAATATCAGGTGCGCCAAGCACCACGTCCTTGCTGGCGACCGGCGCACCGGCGCCCAGCGCCTTGAGCACATCAGCCAGGCTCTTGGCAGAAAACGCGGTCTTGTTGTAGGCCAGGGCGTACTGGGGGAAAAGCCCGCTAGCAGCCAGCAGGCTGGCCACTTTGGCGCTTTGTAGGAGGGTCTCGCGTCGCGTTTGCATTTGATTTTCCTTGCTTAAATACTTGCCAATTAAAAATTACACCATGAAATCCGGGTGCCGTCTTAGCGGCCCACACTGAAAGTGACTCCTTGGGCCAGCCACTGCGCCAAAATTTTGGCCTCTGCCTCGTTCAGAACTTGCGCCGGCATGGGGATAGGCCCCCACACGCCACTGCCACCTGACTTGATCTTGCCTGCCAAATAATCGGCTTTGCCTGCGTGTTTTTTGCTGATGTCCTGAAAACTCGGGCCCAAGATTTTTTTGTCCACCGCGTGACAAGCAGTGCAGCCGTTCTTTTGTGCCAAAGCAATTTCGGCCTTGCTGTCACCACGAGCCTTATCCGCCTTAGAAGAACCAGCTACGGCTAGAGGAATAGGTTGAGTTTCTGGAAGTACCTGCGCAGCTGTCAAAACGGCCACACCAGACTGTGCTTCTGGTCGCGTGGTGTCCACGCCGTGTTGTGCCCCCACTGAACGGTTCTGTTCTGCCAAATTACCATGGGCATTACGGGCATGGTCTGGAATCGAAGACACCACGTTCACTGCCGCTGCGCAATCCTTCATGCAAGTCCCATTTTTCGTATCTGATTTGATCGACACAGTGCCAAACTCACGGCCCGGCCACAAGGCATGTTGCTTCAACATGCCATTGCGATTGGGCATGCGCTTTTGTACTTCAGCGATGTTCTTATCCGACAGCACATAGTCGTCGGGCACGATGCCCCCTAAATTCAACAAGAAGGCTGTGACGGCGTAGACCTCCTCCGTACTTAGCGACTTAGGCGCTGTCCACGGCATGGCGCGGTTGATGTAGTCCCATATCGTGGAGAGCGTGGATACCTTCATCAATGTGGTGCGACCGGGATAGGACGTGCCCGTCAGGGCTGCGACCCGACCGGTTCTGATGTCCTCAACTGTGGTGCCGCCCACCAGCGGGCTGAATACGCTACCCGATTCGCCAAATATGCCATGACAGCTTGCGCATTTGCCTTCCCAAACGTCCTGGCCTTTCGCCACACTGCCGGAACCCGAAGGCAAGCCTTTGAAGTCTGGGCGCACATCAATGTCCCATGCAGCCACTTCTTTGGGCGTTGCATTACGACCCACACCAGGGTAGCTAGTAGCCCCCTGCGCTGCGGCAATACCTGCCAGAACAGCGAAGGTAAAGGCAAAAATTCCTTCACGAAACCTGAACATTTTTTACCTCCCCGCTCTCTGTCACCAACCAGGACTGGATCGCATTGTTGTGATAAATTGACCGCGTGCCCCGCACCGCACGCAGTTGTTTATAGGTGGGCTGCACAAACCCAGTTTCGTCCATGGCTCGACTTTGAATGATGGCAGGCTGACCATCCCACACCCAATCCAGGTTGAAGCGGGTCAGTGATTTGGTTTGCACCTGGCCTTCCAATCGGGCGCTGCGCCAGTTGCGCCCGCCGTCCACAGAGACATCCACTCTTCTAACCTTGCCTCGCCCGGACCAGGCCAAGCCAGTGATGTTGTAAAAGCCTTTCTCTAGCAACACCTGACCACCCGAGGGTGTGGTCACCACGCTTTTGCATTCCTGAATGCCTGAGTACTGGCGATGCAGCCCACCGGGCTGCAAGTCCATGTAGTGAATGGCCTCGTCCTTGGTGGCATAGGGCTGATCGCCCACTTCAATGCGGCGCAGGTACTTGACCCAGCTCACGCCTTGGATACCCGGCACGATCAGGCGCAGCGGATAGCCCTGCTCAGGCCTCAGCATCTCACCGTTTTGACCATAGGCCACAAACACTTCACCGCTCTTGATCAAATCCATGGGAATAGTGCGCGTCATGGAGGAACCGTCAGCCCCTTCGGCCAGCACAAACTTGCCGTTCTTGAGATCAACCCCCGCCAACTCCAGCAGCGTGATGAGCGGTACACCGGTGAACTCGCTGCACGACACCATGCCATGCGTGTATTGAACGGTGGGCACAGCCACATTGCCCCACTCCATGGCAGTGTTGGCACCACACTCTATGAAATGAAAGCGCGAGACGGCTGGCAAACGCATGATTTCATCCACAGTGAACACCTTGCTCGCCTTGACCAAGCCGTTGATCATCAACCTGTGCTTGGTGGGGTCAATGTCCCACCAGCCTTGGTGATGCCGCTCAAAGTGCAAACCGCTGGGTGTTACCGTGCCAAACAAGGACTGCAATGGTGCAAAGGACACGGAGGCCTGTGTCGTCTGGGTTAAACCCGGACTTTGTCTGCGCTGAACATTGGCTTCAAATTTCGAAGGTTTGCCATAGCCTTCGTTCGCGGCAACGCTTTGTCCCAAGCTTGTACTGTGTTCGGGTAGGTTCAGGATGTTCGGGTCGCCACCTTCATTGAGATGAAAATTCGATTGTGCCAGTGCAGCGGGTACCGCCGCGCCCACCGAGGCAGCTGCAAATGCACGACGAATGAAATCACGCCGCCCATGCCTGGCCTCTGCAAAAACGGTCTTGATACCGGTTTTGTCCAAAAAACTTTCGGGCGCTTTACGGACCCGACCTGCACTTGAATCATTCTGCATCCCAGATGCTCCTTCGCTTTTAATTCTGTATATTCAGAATTACCAATATATAGAATTAAAGAACTAAAGTACAGTAGGGTTTTCCCCAAAAACCTTCAGTGTTTATGGCAACCACATTTACCTCGGAAAGCCCGAAAGAAATGACCGAATCTGATCAGGTATTCGAGCAGGCTGCTGACGTCTTTCGAGTTATGTCAGCCCCTATGCGACTGAAGATCATCAGCTTCCTGTGCGATGGGGAAAAAAACGTGAGTTATTTGCTGAGCAAGATCGACACCACGCAGCCCAATATGTCGCAACACCTCACCACGCTGTACCAAGCTGGTGTGCTGGGTAAGCGCCGTGAGGGAGTACAAATTCATTACCGGATCATTAACGAGCGAGTGGCAAATCTATGTCGCACGGTGTGCACACAGATTGCCACAGATGGAAACTAGCCCAGGGTATCTGACCAGATGTTTTGCGCCCAGTTCATGGCATAAACACCTTCCAACTCGGTCGGACCCGATGACACACCCCCTGAACCCGCCACCGCTTTGAATGTTTTCTCCGCTGCAACATACTGGTGAACTGAAGCCACGTGGATCACCAGCTTGTCGTTCACGAAGCTGTAGCAGGTGTTGTTCAGCATCGGGTTAGGATTGACTTCCAAACCGGACAGCTGCGCCACTACAGCGGCTGCCACCACCTTGCCGTGCGAGTTGGCCATGTGGCCTGATTTGGGCATCAAAGGTGCGGACATGGTCGCATCACCGATCACATGTACATCTTTGGCGGCCGTGGACTCAAACGTCAGGTAGTTCACATGGCACCAGCGCGCGTTCGCGTTGGCCAGCCCTGACTTCATGGCGATAGCGCCCGCGCTCATGTCAGGCAGCACATTGAGTACGTTGGCCTTGACATCGTCCTGCACCTCGAACTTAACGGTGTTTGTTTTGGCATCCACGGCTACGGCCTTGTGTCCCCCTTGGTACTCCAGGATACCCTTGTAGTTGTCCGCCCAGAATTTCTTGAACAAGGGCCCCTTGGAGGTCACATCCGGATTGGCATCCAGAATCAACACCTTGGACTTGGGCTTAACCTTCTTAAAGTATGAAGCCACCTGGCTGGCGCGCTCATACGGGCCGGGCGGGCAGCGGTAAGGGGCCAGCGGAATGGTGAGCGCATACACACCGCCATCGGGCATGGATTCGAGTTGCTTGCGCAGGGCCAAGGTTTCAGGCCCGGCCTTCCAGGCTTGCAAAATCTGGCCTGATGCGTTGGCCGCCTGCAGGCCCTCGATACTGCCCCACATCAGATCAATGCCGGGTGAGACGATCAGTTTGTCATAGCCAATACTGGCCCCACCGGTCAGGGTGACGGTTTTCTTGGTGGCGTCGATGCTGCTGACCATGTCCTTAACCAAGGTCACGCCATGTTTGCTCGTCAGATTGTCATACGGGCTGGTAATGTCACCCATAGTTTTGGAGCCACCGATGACAAGGTTGGAGATCGGGCAGGAGATGAAACTGGCATTGGGCTCCACTAGTACCACGTCGATCTGGTAGCCCGACAACATGCGCACGTACTTGGCCGCTGTGGCACCGCCATAACCGCCACCCACCACCACCACTTTGGCCTTGGACGGGATCGTGCCAGTACTGGCGCAACCGACCAGACTGCTCAAAGCCCCCATAGACCCCACCGCAAAGGATGCCCCCACAAAACTGCGTCTTTTCATGATGGCTCCTTTAGCGTTTGAGGTTGGAAAAATAGGTGGCCATGGCTTCGACTTGCTGGTCGCTATAGCCTTTGGCGAGCTGGTGCATGACGGTGGCGGGTCGACTGCCGTCTTTAAAGGCCTTGAATTGGGCCAGGAAAGCATCACGCGGCATGCTCGCCAGCGGGGCCAGGGGCGAACCCGTGGTCGGTCGCCCATCCGTACCGTGACAGGCGGCGCAGGTGGCGGCCAAGCTGCGCAGGTTCAGGGTGGCAGCGTCTTGGGCCAGCGCGGTGCCGGCAGCAAGACCTGTCAGCATCAATGCTGCAAGCGGATTTCTGAGGTGCATGTGGAATCTCCTAGGGTCATTTTTCTAATATCAATGGGTACGAATGTAACCAATCGCTTATTTATCACCACCCCGGAATTACCCTTAGCATCGGATTGATATCGATGGGAAAACTCATTAGTTCAGTTGCCACTGATATTGAGCAATAATCCGGGCGTGAAAACTCATTGTCTTGCTTGGTCCTGGGTCTTGTCCATTGGCTTGTCCTTTTTTTCTGATCCATCACTGGCAGCAGAATATCCAGTCATGAGGACTGAGAAAGTCTCAGCTTTAGCTTGGTATGTGCAGGGGACGTCGGCCTTGGGTTCTTCAGCTAACCAGAACTTTATCTCGAATGCTGGTTTTGTGGTGACGCCTGCTGGTGTGGTGGTGATTGACGCGCTGGGTTCGCCCGCGCTGGCGACTCGGCTGGTGGCACAAATTCGCAAACTCACCCCGCTGCCCATCACCCACGTGATCGTGACGCATTACCACGCCGATCATATTTACGGCCTACAGACCTTCAAGGCCTTAGGCGCGCGAATCTTGGCGCACCCGGCAGCCAAGGATTACATAAATTCCGACACCGCCCGTATGCGACTGGAAAACTCAAGAAAAGACATGGCACCCTGGGTCAATGACGATACCCATTTGGTCCAGGCTGATGAATGGCTGGACGTCGAGAAAAATTTGACCGTAGGCGGCGTAGTGTTCAAGATCAAACCGATCGGTCCCGCACACACCCCCGAAGACCTTCTTGTGTATGTACCCCAAGAGAAAGTGCTGTTTGCCGGTGATCTGGTTTTTCGCAACCGCATCCCTTATGTCGGTCAGGCGGACAGTCGACACTGGATTGCTGCTCTGGATCAACTGTTGACACTTGACGCGCAAATCATCGTGCCGGGCCATGGCCCCTACTCGCAACAAGCCCGCCAAGACGTACAACTCACGCGCGACTACTTGATCTATCTGCGCGCCGCCATGGCGCGCGCCGCCAATGAGCTTGAACCGTTTGAAGAGGCCTATGCCGCTACAGACTGGAGCCCCTTTGAACACCTACCCCTGTTCAAAGCGGCCAATCGGATGAACGCATACAACACCTATCTGCTGCTGGAACAGGAGGGGCGCTGATGAACACCAGGGCTCTGACTCGTCGACGCGTTTTACTCAGCCTCGGAACCATGTGTAACGGTGGCCTTGTGTTGGCACACACGGCCAGCCTGCCTCTGTCCGTATCCTTGCAGGACGAACTGGCACAGGCATTGCAAAAACAGACGCCCCTAGTGGTAATGATCAGCTTGGCTGGCTGCCCGTTTTGCAAAATGATAAGAGAGAACTATCTCGCCCCCATGCATAGTCAGCAAGGCCTCTCCGTAGTGCAGGTGGATATGCACAGTAAGCGCGAGTTGAAAAACTTCAGTGGGACCAGCTTGAGCCATGAAGACCTGCGGCGAACTTGGGGCATCAAAATAGCACCCACTCTACTGTTTTTCGGACGCAACGGCACGGAAATTGCCCCAAGACTGGTCGGGGCCTCTATCCCTGACTTTTACGGAGCGTACCTGGACGAACGCTTACAGCAGGCGCAAGAAGCCATCAAGTAAATAGCCTTCAAAAAGCGGACTCTATCTACCCACTGTTACTAGATAAAGCGGCAACTATCCTAAGTCAGCGATAGGAAGTTCTGAATTACCCGGTCAGGCTTGCAGGCCTCGATTGGCTGGCCCATGTTGTACCCATAGGGCAAGGCCCAAACGGCTACATCGGCATTGCGGGCAGTCGCCACATCAATCGACGAATCACCAACAAACAATGCGTGGTGACGACCGATCTGAAATTGGTCAAGACAATTCAAAATGCCTGCCGGGTCAGGCTTTTTGGTGGGCAGAGTGTCGCCACTGACAATCAAGTCAAACAGCGGCATGAGCTGATGAGCGTCGAGTATGGTCTTGGTGTAGCGACCTTCCTTGTTGGTCACCACGGCCAGCTTTACCCCTTTGCTTCGCAATTGCTCCAGCACCTCCCGTACGTAAGGGTAGAGATGGCTTCGCGTACCGCAGCGACTTTGGTAGTGTGTGTCAAATTCAGCCTCAATCAAAGCCAATGTAGGACTAGCGCGCACGGCAGCCACCTGGGACTTCCCACTGAAGGCCAGCGCCTGAATCAGCAACTCGCGCGTACCGTGTCCAATCCAGCCGTTGACTTGGGTTTGAATCACAACCGGCAAGTCAAACTGAACCAGTGTGTCATTCACAGCGTCACAGATTTCCGGGGCAGTCTCGATCAGGGTCCCATCTAGATCAAACATCATCAATTCAAATGCAGTATTCATGCTCAATCCGTCGCAAACCACACTTCGGCTTGAAATCGAACTCAAGAACCGATTACAAAGAGCCAGCCGCCTCGGCATCAGGTGCTTGGGTGTGTTTGATGAAGAGTTGTGCCGCCCAGATACCGATCTCATACAGCAGACACATCGGTATTGCCAAAGCCAGCTGCGAGACTACATCCGGCGGTGTCACGATGGCGGCGATGATGAAGGCCAGCACGACGAAATAACCTCGAAAGTCTTTGAGTTTTTGGATTGTGACAATGTTCATACGCGCCAGAACAATGACCACAAT
>JANXSU010000021.1 GCA_025356545.1 Comamonadaceae bacterium | reverse complement strand
AGTGATCTGGACAGCGCAAGAGCTGGGCTTGGACTTTGAGCGCCACGAGGCAGGCGGTGTGCATGGTGTGGTCAAAACACCGGGATATATGACGCTCAATCCCAATTCACAAGTGCCGGTGATGCAAGACGGTGACTACGTACTGTGGGAATCGAATGTCATCACCCGCTACCTGTCGGCCAAATACTCGATGGGCAACTTGTACCCTGAACATCTCAACGAACGCTTCGATGCTGAGCGCTGGATGGAGTGGCAGCAAACCCTCATCAACCCGGCCAGCCGCAACGGCTTTTGGCATTTGATTCGCTTGCCAGCTGACCAGCGCGACCCGGCTCTGGTCGCGCAGTCCAATGCTGCCGTTGAGCCCCTGATGGGCATACTCGATGCGCACCTGGCCAACCGCAGCTTTATGGTCGGTGAGCGTTTCACCATGGCTGACATTCCACTGGGCTGCGAGGTGCAGCGCTGGTTTGGCCTGCCACAAGCACGGCAGAAGCGCCCGAACATTGAGCGCTGGTTTGCCGCACTATTAGCCAGACCGGCGGCCAAGGGTGTGCTTGATTTGGCCTTGGCTTAAGCGACTTCACCACGTTGCCGCACGAACCTGAGCCACAGGAAGCCAAGAATTCCTGAAGCCAACGAAGCCAGAAGAATCGCCATTTTGGAGGCGTTGATGCTCCCGGCATCGCCAGTGAAGGCGAGGTTGGTTATGAAGATGGACATGGTGAACCCGATGCCGCCGAGAATCCCTGCGCCAAGCACATGCCGCCAACTCAGATCAGCAGGCAAACGGCATAGACCGCTTACAACAGCAACAAAACAAAAGAGCGTTATCCCCACGGGCTTGCCCAGCATTAAACCGGCAATGATGCCAAGACTATTCGCACTGCTGAGGTCTTGCATCCAGTCCGCGCCGATCAGGATGGCCGTATTGGCCAGCGCGAAAATCGGCAGAATGATGAACGCGACAGGTTTGTGCAGAAAATATTCGAGCCGGTGTGAGGGCGACGCCTCGTCATCGGCCTTGGCTGAAAAGGGGATGGCAAAGGCCAGCATCACCCCTGCAATGGTGGCATGAACGCCCGACTTGAGCATTAAAAACCACAGCAACGCGCCGCCCAGCAGGTAAGGGGTCAAGGCCATCACGCGCAAGAAACGATTCAAGCCACAGAGCACAGCCCAAACGGCCAGAGCCGCCAAGAGATAGCCCAGCGAGAGTTGTTCGGTGTAGAACACCGCAATGATGACAATGGCACTCAAGTCATCAATGACCGCGAACGCCACCACAAACACTTTCAACGACGCCGGAACGCGGTTTCCGAGCAGGGCCAGAACGCCGAGCGCAAAGGCGATGTCTGTTGCCATCGGAATCCCGACCCCCGCTTGCGTCGGCGTGCCGGTATTGAGTGAAAAATGAATCAGTGCCGGCGCAGCAATACCGCCAAAGGCAGCAAACATCGGCAACAGGGCGTTTCGGATGTTGGACAGTTCGCCGCTGTACAACTCACGTTCGAGTTCCAGGCCGATGAGCAGAAAGAAAATCGCCATCAGCGCATCGTTGACCCAGTGCTCTACGCTGAGGCCACCGAGCCGCATTTGCCACCCACTCACATAGTCGGGGCCGAACGATGAGTTCGCCATCAAGAGCGAGACGGCAGTACAAACAATCAGCAGAATCCCACTTGACTTTTCTGAGTGAAAAAACGTCTGAAAAGTGTTGGTTAAGGTTTGCGGGGTGATGTGCATGCGTTCATTTGACCTCAATCCAGGCCATCTAGAAACCCTACTTCAACAAAGCCAACACCTCTTTAAACGCCGGGTGTTCCGCCGAGCGCAACCACTCAAAGGCCACCATCTCGGTCGTCACCAGCTCCGCACCTGCGCCAGCCAGGCGGTCAAAGGCGGCGTCGCGGTTGCGCTCAGAACGGGAGGCGCAGGCGTCGGTGACGACCCAGACGTCGAACTCGTCTTCCAACAGGTCAAGCGCCGTTTGCAGCAGGCAGACATGGGCTTCGCAACCGGCTATGACGAGGGTGTTGCGCAGGGCGGTTTCGTTGGCTTGCGGTTTTTGCAGGTGCTTAGGCAAGCTGCGGGCGTTGCCTTTGGGGGCTGATATGGGAGCGGATGGGCGTAGCCATTCGCCCAGGCCCTCTTCCACCGCACTGAACTGCATTTTGGCCAAGGTTTTGCCACCGGCCTGCTGAATCAGGGCGAACAGCTCCGGCACGTTGGGGCCAAGACTGGAGGGGTTTTCTTCGGTAGCCCAAAGCGGCACTTGCATGAGCTTGGCCAGCTTGGCCAGGCGCAAGGCGTTGGCCAGCACGGCAGAGCCCTCATGCAGGGCGGGCATGAGTTGGGTTTGGTAATCCACCAGGATGAGTTGGGAGTCTTCGGCGTCTAGGAGCATGGGGGATGTCTGGTAAAAATTAAAGGGCGATGCGAACCAGCACCCGGCCGCGCACTTGGCCGTCCATGAGTTGCTGGGCTTTGGCGATGGCGGCTTGCAGGGGCACTTCTTCAATGATGCTTTCCAGCAGGTTGAGGTCCAGGTCGCGAGCCAGGCGATCCCAAGCGCGCTGGCGTTTGGCCAGCGGGGCCATGACCGAATCAACACCTGCGAGCGTGACACCGCGCAAGATGAAGGGCATGACGGTGGTGGGCAAGTCCATGCCTTGCGCCAGCCCGCAGGCGGCCACCACGCCGCCGTAACGCGTTTGCGCCAGCGCATTGGCCAAGGTGTGCGAGCCCACAGCGTCCACCACGGCGGCCCAGCGTTCTTTTTGGAAGGGTTTGCCGGCTTGAGCCAAGGCCGCGCGGTCCATCACGGCGCTGGCGCCCAAGGACTTGAGGTAGGCCTCTTCACTGGCTTTGCCGGTGGCGGCCACCACGGTGTAGCCCAGCTTGCCCAAGAGTGCCACAGCCACGCTGCCCACGCCGCCGGTGGCACCGGTCACCAGCACCTCGCCCGCGTCGGGCTTGACGCCGTGGTCTTCCAGCGCCAGCACGCACAGCATGGCGGTGTAGCCTGCCGTGCCGATAGCCATGGCTTGGCGAGCCGTAAAAGCTTGCGGCAGGCGCACCAGCCAGTCACCTTTGAGACGGGCTTTCTCGGCAAGACAACCCCAGTGGGTTTCGCCCACGCCCCAGCCGTTGTGCACAAAGGCATCGCCCACCTTCCATGCGGGGTGGCTGGACTCAATCACCCTGCCCGCGCCGTCAATCCCCGCCACCATGGGCCAGTGGCGCACTACCGGGCCTTTGTTGGTGATGGCCAGTCCGTCTTTGTAGTTGAGGGTGGAGTAAGCCACGGCCACGGTAACATCGCCCGGCGGCAGGCGGGACTCATCCACCGACTGAACTGAGGCAGAAAATCCATCACTATTATCTAGAACCAGTGCGTTGAACATCACAGCCTTTGAGAAAAATCAATATGAATCAATGTGTTGCAAGGTATTTCGCGAATAAACTTTAACTTGACACCACGCTTTACAAGCCGCTATCCTACCTGCTATGCGCACCACAGCCCTCATCTTTAGCCTAATCCTGGCCGCCAGCGTACACGCAGCCCCGGCGGATCAGGCCGACGACATGGAGCGATTGCTGGCCGACAAAGGCCTGATGGGCAAGATCACACAGGTCACCCAAACCATGGGCAACAAGGCGTCTGAGCTGGTCGTATCCGCCATGGGGGCGCTGGGCGTTCCCTACCGGCGCGGTGGCAACAGTTTTGAATCCGGCTTTGACTGCAGCGGCTTTGTGCGCGCCATGTACGAGCAAACCGTGGGCTTGATTTTGCCCCGCAAAGCCGAGCAGCAAGCCGCCGCCACACAAACCATTGACCGCACCGAGCTCGTGCCCGGTGACTTGGTGTTTTTCAACACCATGAGACGCGCTTTCAGCCATGTGGGCATCTATGTGGGTGACGACAAATTCATTCATTCGCCCAAGCCCGGTGCAGAAGTGCGGGTAGAAGACATGCGCCTGAGTTATTGGAGCCGCCGCTTTGACGGCGCTCGCCGCGTGACCGAACCGTCAACCCAACCCAATACTCCTTGATGAAAACGATTTTTCTGCGCGCCGCACCCACTGCGGCGGTTCTGCTGTTGGCCTGCGCCAGTGCCATGGCTCAGTCTGCCGCCCTCATTCCCTCGACGCCAACCCCTGCTGCCCCCAGTTACGCCGATAGCGACGCACTGGGCGTAGCGATGGAAGGCTGGGCTTACCCCTACCCGCTACAGACTTTGCAGTTTGAATTGCAAGGCCAGCCGGTGCGCATGATGTACATGGACGTGCAGCCCGCCAACCCTAACGGCAAAACAGCGCTGTTGTTTCATGGCAAAAATTTTGGCAGTGACTACTGGGCCAACACCCTGAAAGTGCTATCGGCACAAGGCTACCGCGTGATTGCCCCGGATCAAATCGGTTTTGGCAAATCATCAAAACCCGAAATGCGCTATACCTTTGAGCTGCTGGGCGCCAACACCGTGCGCTTGCTGGATCAGCTCAAGGTTGAAAAGGTAGCCGTCATCGCCAACAGCATGGGCGGCATGCTGGGCGTGCATTTTGCGCGGCGCAACCCCGAGCGCGTGACGGCGCTGGTGCTAGAAAACCCGCTGGGCCTGGAGGACTACAAACTCAGCATTCCCCCGCAAGCCACCGACAATCTGGTCAAGCTGGAGATGGCACAAACACCTACTAGCTACCGCAACTTCCTCAAGAGCTACTTCCCCCACTGGACGCCGCAAACCGAGCGCTTGGTCGAGGTGTTTGCACGGGTGCAAAAGAGCGGGGAATACCCCCGCTTTGCCCGCGTCTCAGCCCTCACCTACCAGATGATTGACGAAGGTGGCATCTACAGCGAGCTGCCCAAGCTCAAGCTGCCTGTACTGCTGGCCATTGGTCAACTCGACCGCACCGTGTTTGGCCGCCGCTTCGCGCCAGCCGAGGTGGTCAAACCCCTGGGCAACTTCCCGGTTTTGGGCAGAGCTGCTCAACAACTGATCCCCGGTGCCAAGCTGGTGGAATTTGAAGGCGTGGGCCATGTGCCGCACATGGAAGTGCCCGAGAAGTTTCACGCTGCCGTGCTGGAATTTCTGCAAGAGCAAAAGTAATAAGGGCGGGATATTCCCTAGCCCCATTCGCCCCTCTTTCGCTTAGGATTTGCTTCGGTCTAACCCGCAAATCACCAGGAGCGAAACATGGCAAACAAGAAGATCACCTCACCCTTAGGGCGTCGAGGTTTTTTGGGCAGCGTCGTGGCATCCAGCGCAGCCACCGTGCTCACCACGGCTCAGGCCGCTGACCCGGCACCTGCCAAAGCGGCAAAACCTTCGGCCCTCCCCCCGTCAGCCCAAGGTGCAGCGGCTGAGACCGGTGTGCCTCCTGATTTAGGCCACGCCGAAGGCATACCCGGCTCGGACTTCATGGTCGATGTGATCAAGTCGCTCGACATCAAATACCTA
>JANXSU010000015.1 GCA_025356545.1 Comamonadaceae bacterium | reverse complement strand
CGAAAACTGGTCAGCCATGGGCGCTGACGTGAAAGGCGACGCCTACGAGGGCTTGCTTGAGAAGAACGCACAAGACACCAAAAGCGGTGCGGGCCAATACTTCACGCCGCGCCCATTGATCCAGGCCATGGTGGACTGCATCGCGCCCAAACCGGGCGAAACGGTGTGTGACCCGGCTTGCGGTACGGGTGGCTTTTTATTTGCAGCCCACAACTATGTGGCCGAGCACAACCCCAACCTGACACGCGTACAGAAAAAGCACTTGAAAGAAGAGGCCCTGCGTGGCTATGAACTGGTGCAAAGCACCGCACGCCTGGCTGCGATGAACATGATGTTGCATGGCATTGGTTCAGACAAGTCAGTACCGATTGTGGTGGCTGACGCGCTGGCCGCTGACCCAGGTGACCGCTTTGACGTGGTGCTGGCCAACCCACCGTTTGGCAAAAAAAGCAGCACCATGATTACCGGGGCTGAGGGCAAGGTGACGACCGAGAAAGACGTGATTGAGCGTGATGACTTTTGGGCGACCACCAGCAACAAGCAGCTTAACTTTATGCAGCACATCAGAACGCTGCTCAGGCAGCAGGGCCGTGCAGCGGTGGTGCTGCCAGACAACGTGCTGTTTGAAGGTGGGGCAGGCGAGACCATTCGTAAGAAGCTGCTGCACGAGTGCGATGTACACACGATTCTTCGTTTGCCCACCGGCTTGTTTTACGCGCAGGGCGTGAAGGCGAATGTGGTTTTCTTTGAGCGCAAACCCGCCAGCGAAACACCGTGGACTAAAAAGCTGTGGATTTACGACCTGCGTACCAACCAGCATTTCACGCTTAAAACCAACCCGCTGCGGCGCGAGCACCTGGACGAGTTTGTCAGGCTTTACAACCCGGCCAATCGGCATGACCGCAAGGCCACCTGGTCACCTGAGTTCCCAGAAGGCCGCTGGCGCGCCTACGACTACGCCGACCTGATGGCGCGGGACAAAGCCAGTCTGGACATTTTTTGGCTGAAAGACGACAGCCTGGCCGACAGCGACAACCTGCCGCCACCCGATGTGATTGCGCAAGAAATCGTGGACGACCTGGAAGCCGCGCTCGAGCAGTTCCGGCTGATTGCGGGTGATTTGGCCAGCGACGTCGCAGAGCGTTCAGCCGATGACAAGGTGAGCCCGTGAAGGGCTAACAGACGGCAATTTGCGCCAACAAATCCAGCACGCGTTCGTTTTCTCCAATGGCGGGTTGGAGTGTGAAAGTGACGGCGGGGTGGCTGGCTTTCAGGCTGGCAATGATCACGGGCAGGTCTTCTCGTGCATGTTTGCCAACACCCAAAAACATAGGGATGATCGTGATGGCTTGCACGCCTGACGCTACCATGTCTGCGGCACAAGTGGGCAAGCTGGGTTGCATTAACTCAAGGTAGGCGCAAGCTGTTGTGGTGTCAGGGGCTATCTTCGTCACCCGTTGAGCCACGGCCTCCATGGGTAGGCACCACAGCGGATCGCGAGACCCATGGGCAAACAAAATAATGCCGCGAGGGGGGGGGATGGAGTTCATCGTGACCTATCTTCTGATAACCAGCCAGCTAAAAGCGGCAAGTGAAAAAATCGAATAAATAATACCGGGTAATGCGGCTGTGAGCCAGGGTTGCCAGTGCTGCAATTCACCCACATAGCCAAATACATTGTTGAGAAAAAAGAAGCTGATACCCGCCATGACGCCGCCAAACACATAGACCGAAATCCCACCGTTGCGAAAATGCAGATAGGCAAATGGCAGAGCCAAGACGACCATTACCAGGCAGCTTAATGGGTAAAACACTTTTTTCCAGAATTCAATTTCATACCGTTCGGCCGACTGGTTGTTGGCGTTCAGGTGGCGTATGTACTGGAACAGATCGACGGTGCTCATGCGGTCAGGTCTGAGCACGGCGGCTGAGACCATCTCGGCTGTGATCTCTGTGGGCCAGCGGAACGAGGAAACCACGCTGCGCTCAACGTGGGCCGTGGCTACGCCTTGGGAGGTGAATTCAGTGCGATGGGCCTGCGCCAGTTGCCAGGCATCTGCACTGCTGAATTGAGCCGTGGCTGCGTTCGTCATGGACACCAGCAATCCCTGATTATCAAATTCAAAGATGCGGACGCCGCGCATGCTGCCGTCCGAGGCCAGTGCATTCACGTTGACCGAGAATTGGCCGTAGGCTTGTTTCTCACGCAGCCACGCCCCTGTTTGACCGACGGTGATATGACCTTCAAAACGGGCCTTGAGCAACTGAGCAGTGCGATCGGCCCAAGGTGCCAGATAGTCACCTATAAGGAAGGTCGTCATAACGAAGGTGATGCCTGCGACAAGCAGGGTGCGCAAGGCTCGCCAAGGACCCAAGCCGCTGGTGCGAAGAATTGTGAATTCAGAACTTTGGGCTAAACGTGCCATCACAAAAATTGTGCCTATCAGCACCGTGATGGGCAGTAATTCATAAAGATGGTTGGGGATTAACAAGGCAACATAAGTGGCGGCTTGTGGCAGTTGGTATCCTGCGCCCAGACCGGGTCGACCAATGGCGGGAAGTTGGTCTACAAAATCAAAAAATGTGAATAGTGCGAGAAAGCCAAGGGTCACAAAGACCACCGCAGAAAACACCTCTGCAAGAATTAAACGGCGGATGGTTCTCACGGCTTATGCCTTTTTGAGCGAGTGTACGTAAGCAGCATGCGTAAGTGCCAGTTGTTGTTTTGTTTTGCCAGCCACAGTAAACCAACAGCCATTGCTCCGCCATGCAGCAGCAGGTTAAAGCTCAAAAAGTTGATTTGCCCTGAGGCAATCCAGCTTTGCCCTAGGTTGAGCAAGTTGAGATAAACCTGAAACAAGAGCAGTGAAAAAATGAAGTTGCCAGAGCGTCCAACCCTGGGGTTAACACGCGAGGCCGTTAGCGCGAGAATCATCAGGTTGAGTGCAGCAAAAGAAAAACCAATTCGCCAAGAGATTTCACCTAGGTTGGCGAGTGTGGGATTGAGCGCAAGATCAAGAAAGGATTGGGTGTTAAGTTGATGTTCTGCTTTGGCACCGAGCTGGTTTTCAGCAACGCGAATCGCATATTTAGCGAATTCACTGATCTTCACATCAGATTTGCCTAGGGTGTTTTCCAGTCGTTGACCGTTTTCAAGTACGAGAAAGCGGTCATTGCCGATGATCTCCGTATGACCCTTGCGGGCTGATGTCACGGTTTCTTTGCCTTGCTCTGTGGTGGCGACGAAGATGTTGGTGGCAGATTGTTGATTGAGTTGACTTTTTTCAACGAAAAAAACACGACTTCCACTGGCTGACTCTTGAAATTGCCCCGGTTGGACCCGTTCCAAATCGCCCCGGTTCTCGTATTGAGATTTCATGTCCTCGATCTGCTGATTAGCCCAAGGCAAGGCAAAAATCGCCATCGCAGCAATGACCACCAGAATAGGCCAAGCAAAGCGCAACAGGGGTCTCAGCAAGCTGGACAGCTCAACGCCACTGGAGAACCAGATTACCATCTCGCTGTCACGGTATAGGCGGGAGAGGGTGGCAATCGTGGCGATAAACAGACCCATGGTCATGATGTTGGGCAAGAACGTGAGTACGGTGTAGCCCATGACCAACATGACGTCCGAGGGGTTAAAGCTGCCACGTGAAGCCATGCCAAGGGTGCGAATCAGCGTCATGGTCATCACTACCGTGACCAGTACGATCATGGTGGCCACAAAGCTGCGGGCTAGTTCCTTGCGGATTGAGGAATGGAATAACATCGGTCAGAAGGAAAACCTTGATTATGAACTTTGAACTCAAAACGCTTGACCTGGTTGGTGCCGCTGCACTGAAAAGTGATGCGTTAATTGTGCTCGTTACGGCGAACTTTAAACCCGGCAAGGATGAACTTTCGCTCCAGATGGCGCAGGCCATGAAGGCGGGGGACTTGCAGAGCAAGCCCGGAAAATCCCTGGCTTTGTACCGGCCTGTCGGAGCGCACTGCGTGCGGGCGGTTTTTGTCGGCGCGGGCGAGGGCAGTGCCAAGCAGGTGCGACAAGCTATCGTGGCGGCTATTGGGGCGCTGCGGTCGGGCTCCACCGGTGAAAAGAAGGTGGTGCTTTGCTTTGCTTCGGACGCTAGCGCGCAGGCTGTTCACGCCGCCGTCCTAACGTTGGCTGAGGCCAGTTACGTCTACACCACCACCAAAGCCAAGGCCGCAGTGGAGGCTTGGACGCTCGGGCGAGTGACGCTGGGTGTGCCACTTGTTGCCCCCGTCAAGTCGGCCTTTACCCAGGCTGTTGCAACAGTAGCGGGTATTGAGATGGCGAAGGAGTGGGCCAATCGACCTGCAAATTACGCAACGCCAACTCTGCTGGCCCAAGCGGCGCGGTCACTCTCTCGTCTGCCCAAGATTACGTGCGAAGTGCTGGGGCCCAAAGAGGTGGCCCAACTGAGCATGGGTTCTTTTATGGCGGTGGCGCAGGGCTCAGATCAGCCGCTGCGCTTTATTGTTCTGAACTACAGCGGGGCGACCAAAACCCAGGCACCCACGGTCCTGATCGGTAAAGGCATCACCTTTGACACCGGCGGTATTTCCATCAAACCCGCCGCCGAGATGGACGAGATGAAGTACGACATGGCCGGAGCCGCCAGTGTGCTGGGCGTGTTTCGCGCGCTAGCCGAATTAAAGCCCGCCATTAATGTGGTTGGACTCATCCCGACGTGTGAAAACATGCCCGGTGGCCGCGCCCTCAAGCCGGGGGATGTGGTGACCAGCATGAGCGGGCAAACCATCGAGGTGCTCAATACCGACGCCGAAGGGCGTTTGATTTTGTGCGATGCACTGACCTATGCCGAGCGTTTCAAGCCACGTGCCGTGGTGGATGTGGCTACTTTGACGGGAGCCTGCGTTGTCGCCCTGGGTCATGTCCGCAGCGGTCTGTTTTCGACCAGTGATGTGCTGGCTGCACAGTTGGTTTCAGCGGGTGAGGTATCGATGGACTTGTGCTGGCGCATGCCGCTCGATGACGACTATGCCGAAGGATTAAAGAGTAATTTTGCCGATGTGGCCAATATCGGAGGACGCATGGGCGGGGCCATCACGGCGGCCAAATTTTTGCAGCGTTTTGCGGGAAAATTTGACTGGGCGCATCTGGATGTGGCGGGGACGGCCTGGAAGAGCGGCGCAGCCAAAGGGGCAACAGGGCGACCGGTCGGCTTGTTGCTTGAATTTTTACTGGCCAGCCCAATGGCCAAAGTTGCTGTTAAATCCAGCCCGCGAAAATCAAGTCTTTCAAAAAAATAGTGCCATTGATGTTTGACCATGACCGAGGTTGATTTCCATTTCAATGTGCCTGACAAGCTGATTTATGCCTGTCGGTTTCTGCGCAAGGCGATCCATCGCGGTGTGCCTGTGGTAGTGACGGCGCCCACAGATGTTTTGAAACAACTTGACGTCTTGCTCTGGACTTTTTCAGTACATGAATTTGTGCCGCATGCCTTGGCGACCGATGAGGCTCATGTCAAGTCAGCATCCCCCGTTTTACTCTGTGAGTCAGCCACTGAGGCCTCTCACCGACAAGCCTTGCTCAATCTGGGTGACCCGGTTCCCATAGGGTTTGAGCAGTTCGAGCGCGTCATTGAGATCGTCAGTGAAGTCGATATGTCGGACCGCCAGAGCGCACGGCAGCGATGGAAGTATTACGCCAGCATCGATCTCAAACTCACGCGTCACGATATCGCCACCAAGAAAGCCACTCAATGACCCCCCCCTCGGCTACCCCTCCACGTCATTTGCCGACTTTGACCGAAGTGGTTAACTTGCCTCAGGCAAAGACCCTCACGCCCTTGAATGAGGCTCATCAAGCTTCAATTGAGACGGCGCAGGACTTGGCCGACCGTATCATTCAACGCCTGATGCCTGTAATGCAGATCAAGCTGCGTGAAATCGCAGCATCTGTCATCCATGAAGAAATCCGTGCGATGGAGCCGCGATTGCTGCAAGAAATCGAGCAGATGGCCCGCCAAACGGTGACCCAGGCCTTGTCTCAGGATGTCGATCTGAGCTAACCTGAAATTTTGATAGTGCTTACCCCAACCCTAAAGAGGAATCCATGAACGCCAAAACCATCACGCCGGTACTCACTTTGATCGCCGCAGCGGCCCTTTTGGTCGCTTGCGGCAAGAAAGAAGACGCTGCCGTTTCAGCTGCTTCGTCTGCACCCGCCGCAGCAGTGGTCGTCAAAATTGGGCATATCGCTCCATTGAGTGGTGCGATTGCCCACCTGGGTAAAGACAATGAAAATGGTGCTCGCATGGCTATTGACGAACTCAATAGCGCGGGTGTGATGCTCGACGGCAAGAAGATCACCCTGGAACTGGTGACGGAAGACGATGCCGCCGATCCCAAGCAGGGCACTGCGGTGGCTCAAAAGCTGGTTGATGCGAAGGTGTCGGGAGTCATTGGTCACTTGAACTCGGGCACTACCATTCCGGCCTCCAAGCTTTATAGCGATGCCGGGATTCCCCAAATTTCTCCCTCGGCCACCAACCCCAAATACACGCGTCAGGGTTTCAAAACTGCTTTCCGCGTGGTGGCTGACGACGTGCACTTGGGCAGCACACTGGGCAAATATGCCGTGCAAACTCTCAAAGGTCAGTCCATTGCAGTGATAGACGACCGCACGGCCTATGGCCAGGGCGTGGCTGAGGAGTTCACCAAAGCCGCTGAGGCGGCGGGTGCCAAGGTGGTAGCCAAAGAGTTCACTACCGACAAGGCCACCGATTTCAATGCCATTCTGACCACCATCAAAGGCAAGAAACCGGATGTGGTGTTCTTCGGCGGGATGGACGCCGTGGCGGGCCCCATGCTAAAGCAAATGAAGTCCTTGGGCATCAAGGCCAAGTTCATGGGCGGCGACGGCATTTGCACGACCGACCTTATCAAGCTTGCTGGTGATGCCTTGGGCGATGAGCAGGTGTTTTGCGCTGAAGCCGGTGGCGTGGAAGGCGAAGCCAAAGCGGGCATGGACGCCTTCAAAGTCAAGTACACCGCCAAATTCAGCTCTGACGTGAAACTGTACGCCCCGTACGTGTATGACGCCGTCAAGGTCATGGTGGCTGCCATGGTCAAAGCCAACTCCTCAGACCCCGCCAAATACTTGCCTATGCTGGCAGCCACCGCTGATTACAAGGGCGTGACTGGCCCCATCGGTTTTGATGAAAAAGGCGATATCAAGAACGGCGCTTTGACTTTGTTGACCTACAAGGGCGGTCAGCGGGTTGAACTGGCTGTGGTGCGCTGATTAGCGATCTGTCTTTAGCTTCGAGCTTTTTTTGCCGCGTTTAAGTAGGCTAAAATACAAGGCTCTGGAGAGGTGGATGAGCGGTTTAAGTCACACGCCTGGAAAGCGTGCGAAGGGTTATACCTTCCGCGGGTTCGAATCCCGCCTTCTCCGCCAGTAAGTAAAAAAGGCCCACAAATTTGTGGGCCTTTTTTATGTCTGCTGCGCAAAGCGCAGCGACTCTCAGATTATTTCTGATGTCGAACCAGCGCCATGGCAGAGCCGATTAGCGCGGCAACCTCGCTCATATTGCTGGGAACAATCAGCGTTGTGGTGGCATCAGCGGCCACGGCGCTGTAGGCTGCAACCGCTTTTTCTGCCACCTTGAGCTGGACTGCCTGCTCACCACCGGGCTTTTGAATGGCCGCAGCGACCACTTCAATCGCTTGGGCATTGGCTTCGGCCACCGCTTTGATGGCGGAAGCCTCACCCAGTGCCTTGTTGATGGCGGCTTGTTTTTCACCTTCTGAGCGGGCGATGAAGGCCTCGCGCTCGCCGGTGGCAATGTTGATTTGCTCCTGGCGGCGGCCTTCGGATGCAGCAATCAGCGCCCGCTTTTCACGCTCAGCCGTGATCTGGGCCTGCATGGCGTGCAAAATTTCTTTGGGGGGCGTCAGGTCTTTGATCTCATAGCGCAGCACCTTGACACCCCAGTTCAACGCCGCCTCGTCAATCGCCTGCACCACTTGCGCGTTGATGATGTCGCGCTCCTCAAACGTCTTGTCCAGCTCCAACTTGCCGATCACGCTGCGCAGCGAGGTTTGTGCCAGCTGCGTGACGGCCACGATGTAGTTGGACGAGCCGTAGCTGGCGCGCATCGGATCGGTCACCTGAAAGTACAGGATGCCGTCCACCTGCAACTGGGTGTTGTCGCGCGTGATGCAAACCTGGCTGGGCACGTCCAGTGGAATTTCTTTAAGGCTGTGCTTGTAGGCGACCCGGTCCACAAAAGGAACGAGGATGTTCAGGCCGGGCGTGAGGTAGCCGTGATACTTGCCTAGCCGCTCGATGACCCAGGCGTTTTGCTGTGGCACCACCTTGATGGATTGAAAAATAAAAATGACAGCGATGACAAAAAGAACGATGGAGATTTCCATATCTGGCTTTCTAGGGTTGGTGTTTTTCAAGAACGAGTTGGCTGCCACGCACTTCAACAATGTGGTGCGCGCCGGTGGAGGGCAAGGTGCCCGCTGCGCGAACCGCCGACCACTGCGCACCCCGGTATTTCACGCTGGTCGTGCCATCCGCTTTCCAGCTGTCCACCTGCAAGGTCTCTCCAATGTCCAGGTTGACATCCCGATTGGTGCCCGTGTTGGAGGTCTCCGTGGTTCTTTTTCTGACCAGATAGCACGCAACGACAGCACCACCGCCCACGAGAGCGGCCACGGTCAATTGCATGCTGACAGAGGCCCCCGCGTGTGCAGCTAGGGCGGCGCAGGCCAGACCGATCGACAGCATGAGCAAGTAAAAGGTGCCGCTGAGCAATTCAAGGGCAATGACAAGGCCTGTGGCAATCCACCAAAGTGTTGGTTCAGTCATGTCGCCCTTTTCGGTGGTGTGAGAGGCACATTTTGCGGCAAATAAACACCAGTGTCATAGTGGGTGGACAATTAGTCCGTACACTTCCCGACTGTTTTCTTATTTTTGGCCCCCCGCCGGAACTTGCCATGAAATTTCGCTTTCCCATTGTCATCATTGATGAAGACTACCGTTCTGAAAACACCTCGGGCCTAGGCATCCGTGCGCTGGCTCAAGCCATCGAGGGAGAGGGCTTCGAAGTGCTGGGCGCCACCAGCTATGGCGACCTGTCACAGTTTGCTCAGCAACAAAGCCGCGCCAGCGCCTTTATCTTATCGATCGACGATGAGGAGTTCACCCCAGGCCCCGAGCTGGATCCGGTCGTGTTGAGTCTGCGGGCATTCATTGAAGAAGTGCGCCGAAAAAACGCCGATGTTCCGATCTACATCTACGGTGAAACCAAAACCAGTCGACATTTGCCCAACGACATCTTGCGTGAGTTGCACGGCTTCATTCACATGTTTGAAGACACGCCCGAATTTGTGGCGCGCCACATCATTCGCGAGGCCAAGAGTTATCTCGAAGGTATTCAACCGCCCTTCTTCAAAGCGCTGCTTGATTACGCAGAAGACGGCTCTTACTCCTGGCACTGCCCAGGCCATTCCGGCGGCGTGGCTTTCCTCAAGAGTCCCATCGGCCAGATGTACCACCAGTTTTACGGTGAAAACATGTTACGTGCTGACGTCTGCAACGCCGTGGAGGAGTTGGGCCAGTTGCTGGACCATGACGGTGCTATTGGTGAGAGCGAACGCAACGCTGCGCGTATTTTCAATGCCGACCATTGTTTCTTCGTCACCAACGGTACCAGTACCTCTAACAAAATGGTCTGGCACCACACCGTGGCGCCGGGCGATGTGGTGGTGGTCGACCGCAACTGCCACAAATCTATCCTTCACGCCATCATCATGACCGGGGCCATCCCGGTGTTCATGAAGCCCACGCGAAACCACTTTGGCATCATCGGTCCCATACCTAAGTCTGAGTTCGAACCTGCAGCCATCATGGCCAAAATTAAGGCCAATCCGCTACTCAAGGGTGTGGATGCCAAAAAAGTGAAGCCGCGTGTGATGACGCTGACTCAATCAACCTACGACGGTGTGCTCTACAACACCGAAACCATCAAAGCCATGCTCGATGGCTACGTGGAGAATTTGCACTTTGACGAAGCGTGGCTTCCGCACGCTGCTTTTCACCCCTTTTACGGGGCTTACCATGCCATGGGAAAGAAGCGCGTGCGCCCTAAAGACGCCGTGGTTTATGCCACGCAGTCCATTCACAAGCTCTTGGCCGGCATCAGCCAAGCTAGCCATGTGCTGGTGCAAGACGCACAAAATACCAAGCTGGACCGCCACCTGTTCAATGAGGCTTACCTCATGCACACCAGCACCAGCCCGCAGTACAGCATCATTGCCAGTTGCGACGTGGCCGCGGCCATGATGGAGCCGCCCGGGGGCACCGCGCTGGTGGAGGAGAGCATTGACGAGGCCTTGAACTTTCGCCGCGCCATGCGCAAGATTGACGATGAGTACGGCAAAGACTGGTGGTTCAAGGTCTGGGGGCCTTCGGCTCTGGCAGACGAAGGCATTGGCCGCGCTGAAGACTGGATCATCCGCAGCGACGCGCGCGGCAAAAACGCTAGCAAGTGGCACGGCTTTGGCCAAATGGCCGACGGCTTCAACATGCTGGACCCGATCAAGGCCACCATCGTCACGCCAGGCTTGAACCTGGACGGCAAGTTTGACAAAACCGGCATCCCTGCCAGCATCGTCACCAAGTTTTTGGCTGAGCACGGTGTGGTGGTTGAGAAAACCGGCCTGTACAGTTTCTTCATCATGTTCACCATTGGCATCACCAAAGGCCGCTGGAACACGCTGTTGACGGCCTTGCAGCAGTTCAAGGACGACTACGACAAGAACCAACCCATGTGGCGTATCCTGCCCGAGTTTTGTGCCAAACACCGCGCCTACGAGCGCATGGGTCTGCGTGATCTGTGCCAGCACGTGCACCAGCTCTATGCCAAGTACGATATCGCGCGTTTGACTACAGAGATGTATTTGAGCGACCTGACACCTGCCATGAAGCCCTCAGACGCTTACGCCCACATTGCTCAGCGCAAAACCGAGCGCGTTGACATCGACCATCTGGAAGGCCGCATTACCGTTGGTTTGGTCACGCCATACCCGCCCGGCATTCCGCTGTTGATCCCCGGCGAGGTGTTCAATAAAAAGATCGTCGATTACCTTAAATTTTCACGTGAGTTCAACGCTCAGTGTCCAGGTTTTGAGACCGACATTCATGGCTTGGTAGAAGACGTGGGATCTGATGGCGTCAAGCGTTACTACGCAGACTGTGTACGTTAACTCACCGCGTCAGCTTGCCGCATTGAGTTCTTTGCGGTAGCGGTTGAGTTCTTGCACATTTTTAAAGCTGCGCTCCATGAGCAAGCTCATGTTGTGCAAGATGCGCTCAACCACCTTGTTTTCCCAACTCGTATCGAATTTGATTTGCGTGTCTAACCAATGCGCCAGCCACTCAGGGTTAGGCAAGCGACTTTGGACGGTGTCGTTCGGAAATAGCGCTTTGTTCACATGCAAGTTGGTGGGGTGCATAGCTTGAGCTGTGCGCCTTGCGCTGGCCATCAAAACACCTACTTTGGCGAATGCCGATTTGGCTTCATCACCAAAATTTTGGATAGCACGCTTCATGTAGCGCAGGTAGGCACCGCCATGGCGAGCTTCGTCTTGACTGAGCGTGCTGTAGATGCGTTTGATGACCGGTTCGCTGTGCCACTCGCTGGCGCGACGGTACCAGTGGTTCAGCCGGATTTCACCGCAAAAATGCAACATCAAGGTGTCCAGAGCCGGTGCCGGGTCAAACTCAAATCGGACTTGATGCAGTTCTTGTTCTGTGGGAACCAGATCGGGGCGAAAGCGTTGCAGGTACTCCATGAGGACGAGCGAGTGTTTTTGCTCCTCGAAGAACCAGATCGAGATGAAGGCTGAAAAATCACTGTCATCTCGGTTGTCGCGCAAAAACATTTCAGTCGCAGGCAGTGCGGCCCATTCTGTGATGGCGTTCATTTTGATTGTCTGCGCCTGCTCGTCAGAGAGCTTGGACGGATCGAACAAGGTCCAGGGTATGTCTTTTTCCATGTCCCAGCGGACGGCTTCCAATTGTTTGAAAAGTTCAGGGTAGAGCATATGGATTTTTAAAAACTGTGTAGGTGCATTTCAAATTCAAGGTTCTGTTGTTGGCTCAGTAGGGCTAGTGAGTTGCGTGCCAGCACTCAATTTGGGTATTGATTTCTGAGAGTTTGCCAATTTTCTGAACCTTTGGCGCGTTTCTGCGCTGCAACGAAGGGCAACTGCCGCCCACCCAGATATCGATGGACTCAGGCAGTATTTGACGCAGTTCAATCAAGCCCGAGAAAGCCGCATTGGCATTTATGCTGGTGGTGAAGCTCAAGGCGACGATGTCTGCCTTGTAGGCCATCGCTGCACGCGCTATGTCGGGAACGGGTGTCTGCGTGCCCAAGGGTAGGCACGCACAGCCTCCCAACGTGAACATGGTTTCAGCCATCAAAAGCCCCAAACCGTGAACTTCATTGGGGAATGTAGTTAGCATCACTCTGGGGGTGCTTGATATGGCTGGCGCAGGAATGCCATGAATGGCATTGCGCAGTAATCTCTGAACACATTCTGTATAGAGATGCTCTTTAAAAATATCGAGCTCTCCGCATGCCCAAGCCTGACCAACTAGCACATTGAGCGGTGCCACAACGTCCATCACGAAAGCCGCCAATCCTAGACGCGCGTGTGCTTGCCCCAGTGAGCGTCGCAGGCCCTCAATATCGTGAGCTTGAATCAAATCCAGGTGATTTTGAATTTCGGCATGCGATTCATCGTCGTCTGAAACACCGGCCATAGATGGACTCTCTCCCATGCTGAGTAGTTCGGCCATAGACAGCAAAGCCAAGCGCCCTGGTCGATGCCCAAAATCCATGAGTCGCCTGATCACGCGCAGTTTTTCAAACTCAATTTGCGAGTAAGCGCGTTCACCAAAAGCGTCACGCTCAGGTTGGGGGAAGCCGTATCGACGCTCCCAAACGCGAAGCGTATCTTTGGATAAGCCTGTGTCACGCTCAATTGACGCAATTGAAACAGTGCTTTTGGATTTTTCCATAATTTGTCTTAGACAAAAAGTCTAATTTGTACAATAATTTGTAATTATGAGGATTAAATTTAATGTTGTCCAAGACAAAAATATGAAAAATCCAAATTTCCTTGATTCAAGAGTCGGTATTTTCCAAGATTTGAAATCTCTTTTAAGGTCTTGCAAATGAAGCTCGCCATTGTCGGCTCAGGTATTTCTGGACTTGCGGCTGCGCACGTGCTGCATGGACAAGCCGACATAACGCTCTACGAGGCCGGTGACTATTTTGGTGGTCATACCCACACGGTTGATGTTCTTTTGCCCGGCGCAGCTCAGCGTTTTGGTGTGGACACTGGGTTTCTTGTCTTCAACGAACGAACCTATCCTGAATTAATCAAATTGTTTGCTGATTTGGGGGTTCAGACAGCCAAATCAGAGATGTCGTTTTCGGTGCAGGTGCCCCACGCCAGCAGTGTCAATGACGGTCTGCAATGGAGCGGCACATCTTTGGCAACTGTGTTTGCGCAGCGACGGAACCTGCTCAATCCCCGGTTCTTGCGCATGCTGGCCGATTTGTTGCGCTTTAATGCGCTGTGCAGTCGACTCGCAACGCAAGCTGATGCGCCAGTTTTGACGCAATCGCTGGCTGATTTTTTACGTGCCCACCGCTTTAGCGACGCGTTTCGCGACTGGTACTTTTTGCCGATGATGGGCTGCATTTGGAGCTGCCCCACAGAGCAGATGCTACAGTTTCCCGTCGCCACAATGATCCGTTTCTGTCACAACCATGGATTGCTCCAAGTGAGCAACCGGCCTCAATGGTGGACGGTGCAGGGCGGTGCACGTCATTACGTTGACAAGATAGTCTCGCGTATCGGCGACAAACGTTTGAACACCCCCGTGCGCCTAATTGAGCGCGACAACATGGGTGTGCGCGTGGTCACCGATGGTGCAGTCGAGCGCTTTGACAAAGTGATATTGGCCACGCATTCGGACCAAGCACTACGGCTGCTGAGCCAGCCCAGCGCCGAGGAAATATATACGCTGGGTGCCATCCGTTACCAATCCAACCGCGCTGTACTGCACACCGATACGACAGTGTTGCCTAGCAAGCGCTCGGCTTGGGCGGCTTGGAACTACGAGCGCGCATCTAACGCTAAAGCCGAATCGGCCCGGGTTTGCCTGCATTACTTGATTAACCTGTTGCAGCCTTTGCCTGTCAAGCAAACTGTGCTGGTGTCACTCAACCCAATTCGGCCTATCGAACCCCGGCACGTCTTGGCTGAGTTTGACTATGCACACCCCGTGTTTGATTTGAGCGCGATTCGAGCGCAAGCCTTTGTGCCAGCTTTGCAAGGCAAGCAGCACACTTATTACGCTGGTGCCTGGATGGGCTACGGCTTCCATGAGGACGGCTTGAAGGCTGGTTTGGGTGTGGCTGCGCAATTGAAAGCCCAAGCGGAGTCCTTTACCCCAGCAACTCTGAAGTCGGGCTTCGCATGAGCGATCCAACGCTGCCTTTTTCTGTACCACTTGTGGGCTTTGGCCAGGTGCGCCATGCGCGGTTGCGGCCTTCTCGCCATGTTTTCTCCTACCCCACTTATTTTCTTATGCTGCCGATGCGCAGTATCCAAGTCCACGGCAGTGGTGGGCTTGCGCTCAACCGACTTGCCGCATTGAGTTTTTATGACAAAGACCATGGTGATGGTCGCGCCCCCGAAATGGGTGGTGCTTTGGGCTGGCTTGACGATCTGCTGAATAACGAAGGCATCACCGATGCCACGGGGGAAGTGTGGCTGCATTGCTATCCGCGTGTGTTGGGTTATGTTTTCAAGCCGGTGAGTTTTTGGTATTGCCACGCCCATGACAATAGTCTTCGTGCCATTGTGGTGGAGGTCAACAACACCTTTGGTGAGCGCCATTGCTACTTGTTGGATCGGCCCCGAAACGGACTCTTTTGGGGCGCTGAACTGTGTGCCGTCAAGGTTTTCCATGTGTCCCCCTTTTGTAAGGTTGAGGGCCGTTACCGTTTCCGCTTTATGCGGACCCAACGCGACGGTGTGGAACGCACAGTCAGTCGCATTGACTACGACGACGCCCTCGGGCCGTTGCTGCAAACCAGTGTGAGTGGCACGCTGGAGCCCTTGAACGCGAAATCTGTTCGGCGTGCGCTCTGGCGCTATCCCCTCATGACGCTGGGGATCATCGTTCGCATCCATTGGCAGGCTACCAAGCTTTGGATTAAACGCGTTCGCTACCAGGGCAAGCCACCCCCGCCAGACGCTTTCGTCACCCGATGACATAGCCATAAATATTTCCACAAAATGAATACCACCACATCACCTTCAGCCTTCACTATGCCGCAAGATGCTCCTGCTGCGGCGCGTACTATTCTTAAACTGCTCGGGCGCCTGCAACACGGCTCGCTTACGGTTGAATTGCCGGATGGATTGGTCTGTCATTTTGGAAAAAACAACGATGGCCAGACACCATCGGCCACCCTGCATTTGAAGAACTGGAGCGTTTGCGGCGCGACGCTCAGGTCAGGCGATATTGGCTTTGCCGAGGGCTACATTCAAGGCGATTGGAGTACTCCGAACCTGACCGATTTACTCAAGCTCTTCATTCGCAACCGACAGCAAGTTGAAGATGCGATCTACGGTAGCTGGTTTGGGCGGCTGCTGTACCGCATCAAACACCTACTCAACCGCAACACCCGTTCCAACAGTCAGAAAAACATCCACGCCCACTACGACTTGGGCAATGCGTTTTACCAACTGTGGTTAGACGACACGATGAACTACTCGTCAGCCTGGTTTGACGGCGACTTTGCTCGTCCTCTCCGCGATGCGCAAAGCGCCAAGGTTCGACGAGCACTGCACATGAGTGATGTGCAGCCTGGTGACCGTGTGCTTGAAATTGGTTGCGGCTGGGGCGCCTTGGCCGAGATGGTCAGCACTGAGTTTGACGCGAGTGTGGTGGGTGTTACCCTGTCTACCGAACAACTTGCCTTTGCTCAAGCGCGTATGGCACGCTTGGGAGTGCAGAAAAAAACCGACTTGCGTTTGCAAGACTACCGCGATATTAACGATGGCCCTTTTGATGCCATCTGCTCCATCGAGATGATTGAAGCCGTCGGGAAGGAATATTGGGACACCTATTTCGAACGCATTGCGCGCTTGCTAAAACCGGGCGGTCGTGCCTGTGTGCAAAGCATCGTGATTGATGATGCTTTGTTTGAACGCTACATCGCATCAACCGACTTTATCCAGCAGTACATCTTTCCCGGAGGCTGCCTGCCATGCCCCAGTGTCGTGCGCGAGTGCGCGCGCGAAGCGGGGCTAGAGGTGGTGGACGAGTTTGCGTTTGGCCCCGACTACGCCGAGACCTTGCGACGCTGGCGAGCGCAATTCCTGGCTCAACGCCAGCAGGTGTTGGCGCTTGGCTTTGATGATCGCTTCATACGCATATGGGAGTTCTACTTGGCCTACTGCGAAGCGGCGTTTGACATGGCCAATATCGACCTGGTGCAGTACACGTTGCGCAAGCCCATTGCATGATGAAGATGATTTTGATCTCTGGCCCAGCAGTGCGCACTTTGCGGCTCGTACTCTGCCTGCTCATGCAGCCGATCGCGGCCTGGGCAGACGCACCCCTGCGCCCCGAAATTCGTGCTGTGCTGGCGGATGCCAAGCACACAGGCAGTGCACGGCTGAGCATTTGGGGTTTTGAGATTTACCAAGCCAACTTGTGGACGGTGGCGGGTTTTAGCGCCCAAGACTATAGCCAGCATGCCTTTGCGCTAGAGCTTGAGTACCTGCGCAATTTCTCTAGCGAAGCGATTGCCAAGCGCTCAATTCAAGAGATGCGACGCGTGGGCAGCTTTTCTGCAAGCCAGTCCGATCAGTGGTTGGCGCAATTGCGCGCGCTCATTCCTGATGTGCAAAAAGGAGACCGCATCACAGGAGTCAATCAACCCGGCGTGGGCACGCGTTTTTTTGTCAACGCAAAAGCGACCGGCGAGATGCGCGATGCGGAGTTGGCTCGCCTTTTCTTTGGCATCTGGTTGTCCCCCCAAACCTCTGAGCCCCAGTTGCGCCAAACGCTATTGGGCCTGGGTGCGCCATGAGCTTGTCTGTGGCCCAAGGCTTCAAGTACGGCTTGATGGGTTTGCCCCTCGCTTTTGTGGCCCTGCCGCTGTATGTAATGTTGCCCAACCACTACGCCCGTGAGTTTGGCGTACAGCTGGCTTACCTGGGAGCCGTGCTGCTAGGTGCACGCTTGTTCGATGCGGTGATTGACCCGCTGCTCGGACGTCTGAGCGACCACCTCTTGGCTCGCTCGCGACTTGCCGTGTTGTGGATGAGTGCATGGGCGAGCGTGGTGCTCTTGATCGCTTTCACCTTGCTATTTTTTCCACCCGTGCGCAGTGGCCCTGCGCTCTTGGTGTGGGCAACGGCCTTGCTGCTGCTGACCTACTCGGCCTACAGCATGCTCAACATCATCCATCAGGCCTGGGGCGCGATGCTGGGCCGCACACCCGCCCTTCGCAGCCACGTGTTCGCCTGGCGCGAAGGCCTGGGTCTGGTGGGCGTGGTACTGGCCGCCGTAGTGCCGGTGGCCATGGGCCTTGGCACCAGCGTGGTGGTGTTTGGCGTGGCCTTGCTCCTGGGTTGGTTGGCGTGGTGCCGTGCGCCAGTGCCGCAGATGGTTCGGCACGACGATAACCGTGCTGGCGGCCCACATGACGTGTGGGCGCCGCTGCGCCACAGCGCGTTTCGCCGACTGCTGGTCGTCTTCATGCTCAATGGCATTGCGAGTGCAGTGCCGGCTACCTTGGTGCTGTTTTATGTGCAAGACCGCTTGCAGGCCCCGCGCAGCCTAGAGCCCGCGTTTCTGGGGGCCTACTTTGTGTGCGCCGCCTTGTCTATACCGCTGTGGCTGAAGCTGGTGGCGCGCATTGGCTTGGCGCGCACCTGGGGCGTGGGCATGCTGTTGGCCATACTTGTGTTTGTCTGGGCTGCCCTGTTGGGCGCGGGTGATGTGGCTGCATTCATCGTGGTCTGCGCGCTCTCTGGCGTGGCGCTGGGCACGGACTTGGCCCTGCCCAGCGCGCTGCTAGCCGGTGTCATTGCGGACGAGGGACACCGCAGGCCCGCCCAGGGCCTTTACTTCGGCTGGTGGAATATGGCGACCAAGCTCAACCTTGCGCTCGCCGCTGGTCTGGCCTTGCCCTTGCTGGCCCTGTTCGGCTACTCGCCCGGCGCACGCGACCCCGACGCTGTGCGCGCGCTGGTCGTGGCCTACAGCCTCTTGCCCTGCGCGCTCAAGCTAATGGCTGCTGCCGCCCTGTACCAACTCATCATTCGCCCCCAACACGCCAAGGAGATTTCATGAAACGTCGCCAACTACTTTGGGGCTTGAGTGCCGCAACCCTTCTGAGCGCCTGTAGCTCACCGCAGATCACGGACTACGCGGCTGAAAAACCGCTACTCGATTTGCGCCAGTACTTCAACGGCACGCTCGATGCGTACGGTGTCTTCACCGATCGCTCGGGCAAGGTCGTCAAGCGTTTCACAGTGGTCATGCAGTGCAGTTGGCAAGGTGATGAAGGCGTGCTGGACGAAGCCTTTAGCTACTCAGACGGTACAAAACAGCGCCGCGTCTGGCGCCTCACGCGCACGGGGGAGGGCCACTACACCGGGCGGGCTGACGATGTGGTGGGCGTGGCAACCGGGCAGGCGAGTGGCTACGCGTTTCACTGGAATTACACGCTGGCCTTGCCGGTAGATGGCCGCGTGATCGAGGTGCAATTCGACGACTGGATGTACCTGATGAACGAGCGCGTGATGCTCAACAAAGCCAGCATGAGCAAGTTTGGCGTAGGCTTGGGTGAAGTGACCCTCTCATTCATGAAAAGACCCACATGAGCCTCAACCTCAAAGTGCGTGACTGGCGCGGTAAGTCCGTCTGGGTGGTGGGTGCGTCCAGTGGCATTGGCCGGGCCACGGCCTCGGCCTTGCATACGCGCGGCGCGCGGGTGATCGTGTCGGCGCGCCAGTCGGATGCCTTGAACAGCTTCGCGCACCAGCACCCTGGCGCTGTGGCGGTGGTCTTGGATTCAACTGACCGTGCAGCCGTGATCAAAGCGGCGCAAACGATGTTTGAAAACGGCCCCTTAGATCATGTGATGTACTGCGCAGGACACTACCAAGAACTGAGGGCAACCGAGTTTGATCTGGACGAGATGCTGCGCCATGAGCATGTCAACTACAGCGGCGCGCTCATGGTGCTGGGGGCTGTGCTGCCCCATTTTTTGGAGCGCGCGAAATCACAGTATGGAATTGTTCGCAGTGAACAGGCGGTTTGCGCAGGCCATATCAGCCTTATCTCCAGCGTGGCCGGGTTTCGCGGCTTGCCCAAGAGCCTGGCCTATGGGCCGACCAAGGCCGCGCTCATCAACCTGGCTGAAACCCTGTACCTTGACTTGCAACCCCTGGGCATAGCCGTGAGCCTGATCAACCCAGGCTTTGTGCAAACACCGCTCACGGCCCACAACCAGTTTAAGATGCCGGGCTTGGTCACGCCGGAGCAGGCCGCGCAGGCGATCATTCGGGGCTGGGAGCGGGGCGAGTTTGAAATCCACTTCCCCAAACGCTTCACGCGCTGGATGAAGCTGCTGCGTGTGCTGCCCTATCGCCTGTATTTCCCGCTGGTGCGTCGCATGACTGGCCTGTAGGCTCAGCCTGTGTTGTTGTGAGATTGAATCTGTGAAAGTGAACCCGCATGACGCATGAGACCTCTCCCGCTCAGCGCGATGCAGTGGAGCGTGCCGTGGTGTTTTTTAAAAACCTCTCACCCCAATCGCTAAACCAGTTGGCCACGTTGTACACCGCAGACGCGTACTTCAAAGACCCTTTCAACGAAGTGCAAGGCGTGGTCGAAATCCAGCACATCTTTGCCCACATGTACGTTGCTCTAGACGCGCCGCATTTCGTCGTGACGGGCCGCGTGGTGGACGGCGACCAATGCTTCTTGACCTGGGAGTTCCGCTTTCGCTTTCGACGCTTCAACCCAAAAGTTGATCAAACGGTGCACGGCGTATCGCACCTCAAACTCGCAGCTGATGGGCGCATCCACTTTCACCGCGACTATTGGGACGCGGCCGAGGAGTTGTACGAAAAACTGCCGCTGTTAAACCGATTGATGCGCTGGTTGAAGCGAAAGATTAACACGTAAAAACTGCTACAGGCCAATAATTACTGGCATGAGATGCTACTTAATTGATAGTGATTTTGCTGAGGTTCGTGCTCTGGCTACTCCGCAATCCCACCAACCACTTGACTAAACCCACCGTCCACATAGGTGATCTCAGCGCTCACGCCAGCGGCCAGGTCGCTGAGCAAGAAGGCCGCGACGTTGCCGACGTCTTCAATGGTGACGTTGCGGCGGATGGGGGAGGTCTCAGCCACCACGCTCAAAATCTTGCCAAAGCCCTTGATGCCGCTGGCTGCCAGCGTTTTGATGGGGCCAGCGCTGATGCCGTTGACGCGCATGCCTTTGGGGCCTAGCGACTCAGCCAGGTAGCGCACCGAGGCTTCCAGGCTCGCCTTGGCCAGGCCCATGGTGTTGTAGTTGGGCACCGTGCGCATGGCGCCCAGGTAGGTAAGCGTGAGCAGGGCTGACTTGGGGTTGAGATAGGGCAGGGCGGCTTTGGCCATGCCGGGGAAGCTGTAGGCGCTGATGTCGTGGGCGATTTTGAAGCCCTCGCGGCTCAGGCCGTCCAGAAAATCTCCGGCGATGGATTCGCGCGTGGCGTAGCCAATGGCGTGGACGAAGCCGTCAAAGGTGGGCCAGGTCTTGGACAGATCGGTGAAGAGCTGGGCGATTTGTTCATCGCTGCCCACGTCGCAGTCAAAAATCAGTTTCGAGTCAAAGTCGGCCGCAAACTCGGTGATGCGGTCTTTGAAGCGCTCGCCCACGTAGCTGAAAGCCAGTTCTGCTCCTTGGGCGTGGCAGGCTTTCGCGATGCCATAGGCGATGGATCGGTTGGACAAAACACCGGTAATCAATAATTTTTTGCCAGTCAGGAATCCCATAAGTCTCTCAGATGGTAAATGTGTGGAGAATTGTCGCATGAGGAAATTTAGTTTTTTAATGTCTGTGCTTTTATCGCTGTGTGTTGCGGTTTTTGCGCCGTCTGTTGGAGCTGCACACGCGTACGGCCAGTTTGGCGACGTGAAATACCCGATCAATTTTCAGCAGTTTGATTACGTCAATCCCAGCGCGCCCAAAGGCGGGGAGATCACCTTGGTGCCGCCCACCCGACTGTCCAACTTTGACAAGTACAACCCTTTCACACTCAAGGGCAGTGCGCCGCCTGGTCTCAACGGTTTGGTGTTTGAGACCTTGCTGACCGGCACGATGGATGAGCCGACTACCGCTTATGGCCTGCTGGCGCAGGATGTGGCGCTGGCCCCAGATCGGCTCTCGGCGGTGTTCACGCTTAACCCGCTGGCGAAATTTCACAATGGGGATGCGGTGTTGGCTGCCGACGTCAAACATTCCTTCGATCAACTCACCTCCAAAGAAGCCGCCCCCCAATACCGCACGATTTTTGGCGAGATCAGCGGCGTGACGGTGCTGAGCGAGCGCGCCGTGCGTTTTGATTTCAAGCGGGTCAATGCGGAGCTGCCTTTGATTGCGGGCAGCCTGCCGGTCTTTAGCCGCCAGTGGGGACTGGTGAACGGTGTGCGCAAGCCGCTGGACAAAATCGTGACCGATACACCGATAGGTAGCGGCCCCTACCGCATTGGTAAGGTGAACTTTGGCAAAGACATCAGCTACGAGCGCGATGCGGCGTATTGGGCGCGTGATTTGAATGTGCGCCGAGGCTTGTTCAATTTCGACCGCATTACCTACAAAATCTACAAAGACAACACGGCCCAGCTAGAAGCCTTTAAAGCCGGTGAGTTTGATTTCATTCAGGCCTTCATCGCACGGGAATGGGCGCGCGCCTATACCGGGCGGGCATTTGATACAGGGGTGCTGATCAAAAAGGAACTCAAGCACGGCAATGCGGGTGATTTTCAGGGCTTCCAGTTCAACACCCGGCGCGACAAGTTCAAGGACGTTCGGGTGCGCCAGGCCATTGCGCTGGCCATGGATTTTGAGTGGCTTAACCGCCAACTTTTTTACAACGCCTACACCCGGGTGCGCGGTTATTTTGTGGGCAGTGACTTTGAAGCCAAAGGCCTGCCAACGGCGGACGAGTTAACGCTACTGGAACCGTTGCGCTCCCTGTTGCCCGCTGAAGTGTTGACCCAGGCGGTGCCGCAACCCCCGGTGACTAGCTTGGAGCCCACGTCGGGCCACACGCTGCGCGACAACTTGCGACTAGCGCGAGACCTGCTGGCACAGGCCGGTTGGACCTACCGCGACGGTGCGTTGCGCAACGCCAAAGGCGATGTTTTTTCTATCGAATTTTTAGACAACTCCGGCTCCATGGGGCGCGTGGTAACGCCCTACGCCAAGAACCTGGAGAAGCTGGGGATCGAGGTCAACTACAAAGTGATCGACTACGCCATTTTGCAAAAACGCCTGGATGTATTTGACTTTGAAGTTATCAGCAACCGCATTGTCGGCAGTGAAGCACCGGGCACGGAGTTGCTGGAGCGCTTTGGTTCCAAGGCCGCGGATTCAGAAGGGTCAAGCAACATCATTGGCCTGAAAAGCCCGGCGGTGGATGCTTTGCTAGACCGCATCATGTCGGCCAAAACGCGGCCTGAACTGGTGGCGCGCGTGCAGGCGCTGGATCGGGTCTTGCGCCACGGCCATTACGCGGTGCCGCACTGGTACAGCAGCACGCACCGGGTGGCCTACCGTGCGGGCCTGTTTGAACAAGCGGCTGTGACGCCGCGCTACTACCAGCCCGAGGCGTGGGTGACCTCCACCTGGTGGGCCTCAACGGCCAACCTCGCCGCGCTGGCAAAAGCATCAGCCGCCCTTGATGCGAAGAAAGCACCCTGAACATGTTTGCCTACATCCTTAAACGCTTGTTGTTGATGGTGCCCACGCTGTTGGGTGTGCTGCTGTTGACCTTTGTGGTGATCCAGTTCGTGCCGGGTGGGCCAGTGGAGCAGATGGTGGCCCAGCTCCAGGGGCGAGACTCGGGCGGGGAAGGGGCTGCGGCCACGGGGGCGGGTTACCGGGGGCGCCAGGGTGTGGATGCGGCCCGCATTGCTGAGATCAAAGAGTTTTACGGCTTTGACAAACCGGCGCATGAGCGTTTCATCCAGATGCTGGGGCAGTTCTCTCGTTTTGATTTGGGCAAGAGTTTTTTCTACCCCAAAGACGTCTGGGCTTTGGTGAAAGAAAAGCTGCCTGTTTCGATCAGCTTGGGGCTGTGGACTTTTTTCCTCAGCTACGTCATCTCTATTCCACTGGGCATTGCCAAAGCGGTGCGTGCAGGCTCGCGCTTTGACACGCTGACCAGTCTGCTGGTGCTGGTGGGCTATGCCATACCGGGCTTTGTGCTGGGCGTGGCGCTGCTGGTGATTTTTGGCGGGCAGTTGCAGTGGTTCCCGCTGCGGGGCCTGACCTCCAGCAACTGGGAGTCGCTCAGTTGGGGCGCGCGGGTGACGGATTACCTGTGGCACATTACGCTGCCCGTCACGGCCAGTGTGCTCGGCTCCTTCGCCGTGACCACCATGCTGACCAAAAACGCTTTCCTCGAAGAGATTCGCAAGCAGTACGTGCTGACCGCCCGAGCCAAAGGGCTGGAAGAGCGGCGCGTGCTGTGGAAGCATGTGTTTCGCAACGCGCTGATCCCGCTGGTCACGGGCTTCCCGGCGGCCTTCATCGGCGCGTTCTTCGCTGGGTCGCTCTTGATCGAAACGCTGTTCTCCCTCGATGGCCTGGGTTTGCTGTCGTACGAGTCGGTGATCCGACGCGATTACCCGGTGGTGCTGGGCACGCTCTATCTTTTTACCTTGATCGGTTTGGTGACCAAGCTGATTTCTGACCTTTGCTATGTCTGGGTGGACCCGCGTGTCAAATTTGACTGAACCCCCTTCTCTGATGACCACCCTGACCGTTCAGGCTGAGCCTGTCGAAGCCCTTGCAAGCCCTTTGACAAGCTCAGGGCGAACGGTTTCCCTGAGTCCCTCGCGTCGCGCCTGGCTGCGCTTCAAGCGCAATCGCCTGGGTTTTTGGAGTCTGCTGCTGTTTTGCGCCTTGTTCTTTGTGAGCCTGGGCGCAGAGCTGATCTCCAACGACAAGCCTTTACTGGCCCGCTACAACGGGCAGTGGTACATGCCCATTCTGAGCAATGTCCCGGAAACCGAGTTTGGTGGCGACTTCAAAACCCCGACCGATTTTCTCGACCCCTTCATCCAGGCGCAATTTGCCAAGCCCGGCAACTGGGCGCTGTACCCGCCCAACCCCTACCACCACAGCACGCTCAACTACTTTGCCAAAGAGCCCAACCCCTCAGGCCCTTCGCGGGACAACTGGCTGGGCACGGATGACCGGGGTAGGGATGTGATTGCACGGCTGCTCTACGGCTTTCGCATCTCGGTGCTGTTCGCATTGGCGCTGACGGTGATCGGGGTGATTTTGGGCATCATCACCGGGGCGATTCAAGGATTTTTCGGTGGCAAAACTGACCTGTGGTTTCAACGCTTTATCGAGATATGGGGTTCTATGCCGGAGCTGTACTTGCTCATCATTTTTGCTGCCCTGTTTGACCCCAGCATCGGCCTGTTGCTGGCCCTGCTCAGCCTGTTTGGCTGGATGGGCTTGTCGGACTATGTGCGCGCTGAGTTTCTGCGCAACCGGCAACTGGACTACGTGCGTGCGGCCCGGGCCTTGGGCTTGTCCAACTGGCAAATCATCTGGCGCCATTTGTTGCCCAACAGCCTGACGCCGGTGGTGACGTTTTTGCCCTTTCGCATGAGCGCGGCCATCCTGGCGTTGACCTCGCTGGATTTTCTCGGGCTGGGCGTGCCACCCGGTACGCCCTCCTTGGGTGAGTTGCTGGCGCAGGGCAAGAACAACATTGACGCTTGGTGGATTTCGCTTTCCACCTTTGCACTGCTGGTGGTGACGCTGCTTTTGCTCACCTTCATGGGTGACGCGCTTCGTGATGCGCTGGACCCCAGAAAGGCGGAAAAATGAGTGCCAAGTCTACCGCTCGGTCTGAGCTTGTCGAAGACCTTGCAAGCCCTTCGACAGACTCAGTGCGAACGACCAATGGCCCGCTACTTGATGTCAAAAACCTGAGCGTGACGTTCGGCGACAAGGAAGTCGTCCATGGCATCAACTTCAGCATCGCCCCCGGCGAGAAGCTGGCCTTGGTGGGCGAGTCGGGTTCTGGCAAGACGATCACGGCACTGAGCCTTTTGCGCTTGGTTCAGGATGCCAAAACCACGGGTGTTGTGAACTATTTCGGCTCTCAGACCAATGAAAACAAGCATGACTTGCTCTCAATTTCGGAGCAATCTCTGCGTGATATTCGGGGTCAAGACATCGCCATGATTTTCCAAGAGCCCATGACGGCGCTCAATCCGCTGTTCACGGTGGGCGATCAAATTGCCGAGGTGCTGGAACTCAAAATGGGGATGACGAGCGCACAGGCGCATCAACAGGCCATTCAGTTGCTGGCCGACACCGGCATCCCCGAGCCCGAGCGTCGCGTCAATTCATTTGCCCATCAGCTCAGTGGTGGCCAGCGCCAGCGCGCCATGATCGCCATGGCCCTGGCCTGTCAGCCTAAATTGCTGCTGGCCGATGAGCCCACCACCGCGCTGGATGTGAGCCTGCGTGGCCAGATTCTGGACTTGCTCGACAGCCTGCAAGCCAAGTACGGCATGGCCGTGCTGATGATCACGCACGACCTCAATCTGGTTCGCCGCTTTGCCCAGCGCGTGATGGTGATGGAGAGCGGCCACATCGTGGAGCAAGGGCTGGTGGCCGAGGTGTTTGCCAAGCCCCAGCACAGCTACACGCAGCGCCTGATCGACAGCAAACCGGTGCGTGATGTGCTGGAGTTGCCGGTCGAATCCGATACACCCCCGTTGCTACAGGCCCATGGCTTGCGCGTCACTTACCCGACCCCTTTGCCGGGTTGGCGAGGCTGGTTTTCGCGGGGCGAGTTTGTCGCCGTCCACGACGGTGCTTTCAGCCTTGCGCCGGGTCAGACCTTGGGTGTCATTGGCGAGTCCGGCTCGGGTAAATCGACGCTCGCGCTGGCGGCTTTGGGGTTGTTACCCTTTCACGGTGAACTTAAAGTGGCAGGGCAGGCATGGGGAGAAGACCAGCCTAAAAACCGTGCCTTGCGCAAGACAGTTCAGGTGGTGTTTCAGGACCCGTTTTCGTCACTGTCGCCGCGTTTGACGGTGGAGGAGATTGTGGGCGAGGGCTTGTTGGTTCATGCGCCAACGCTATCAATTAAAGAGCGGCAAGTGCGCGTCATCAGGGCGCTGGACGAAGTCGGACTGGGTGAGTCGCAATTTCCCGGTCTCTTGCAGCGCTACCCGCATGAGTTTTCAGGCGGTCAGCGCCAAAGAATTGCGATTGCGCGCGCGCTGATCGTGGAGCCGCGCTTGATAGTGCTCGATGAGCCCACCAGTGCGCTGGACGTGACCATTCAGAAGCAAGTGCTGCAACTGCTACAACGCCTGCAACGCGAACGCGGCTTGAGTTATTTGCTCATCACCCACGATGTGGACGTGATACGGGCCATGGCGCATGAGGTCATCGTGATGAAAGACGGTGAAATCGTGGAATCTGGCCCTCTGACCGAGGTGTTGGACGCGCCCCGACACGACTACACCCGCACATTGGTGGCGGCCACGGCTTGAGCGCACGGGATGTTTGCCAAAAAGCCTTTTAAAACAAGGCACTTAGCCGATATTTGAGGTACAATCTTCGCTTCACGACCAAACGGGCGGGTTCCAACCGCCCGTTTTTTTTGGTCGTTTGTTTTTCGATACAAGGTGATTAGCATCTGTGGCATTGCAGGAAATTGTTGAGCAAATCGTTGGTGGCTTGAGCTACGACTTGGTGGAGATCAATCGCTCCGTCGGTGGTTTGTTGCGCATCACGATCGACTTGCCCTGGATGCCTGGGGTGGCGGGTGTTGAGCAATTTGTGACGGTTGAGGATTGCGAGAAGGTGACGCGCCAGTTGCAGTTCACGCTGGAGGTTGAGGCGATTGAGTACTCGCGGCTGGAGGTGTCTTCGCCGGGTATTGATCGGCCTTTGCGCCATCAGCAAGATTTTGAGCGCTTTGTGGGTCAGGTGATTGACCTCACGCTCAAGGCGCCTATGGGTGCAGCGGCGACGGGGCAGGTCAGCGCCAGCCGCAAGAAGTTTCGCGGCACGCTGGAGCATGTGGCGCAAGTTGAGGGTCCGGCAAATGTGGTGTGGCAAATCGTCTGGAGCGATGAGCCTGTACCCAAGCCGGGACAAAAGGTGAGCAAGAAGCGCGTGCCCCCGCCCCTGCAAGCTTTGGGTTTTACCCTGGACGAGTTGAAGGAGGCGCGCTTGGCGCCGCTGGTGAGTTTCAAAGGGCGTGGCACAGGCGGTGCTGAGTAATTTTTGGTTGGGTCGAGGCGGGTGTTAAGCGCCGCCTTGACTTGTAATTGGCAATGGAGATTAAAGACATGAATCGCGAATTGTTGATGTTGGTGGAAGCTATTTCACGCGAAAAAAACGTAGAGCGTGACGTGGTGCTGGGCGCTGTTGAGGCGGCGCTGGCCCAAGCCACCAAAAAGCTGTACTCGGGC